>JAITCT010000225.1 GCA_031282925.1 Dysgonamonadaceae bacterium
CCGTCGATACTCACAAAGTCGTGGGTAAGGGCTAACTGGCGGTCAAAATCGGTAGCGGTAACAACCGTTTGCTCGTTTTCCTTGAAACGGCGCGCCGTATCTTTGACAATGGCAAAAACTTCGGGCATTACTTCGTCCAGGACTTTTTCCTGTATCACCAAGATTTCTTTTTCAATCTTGTCAATTTCCGCCCAAACATTTTCTCTGTCTTCCAGTTCGAGCGTTTCAATCTTCACCTTCAGTTCGGAAATTGTATCTTTTTCCGTTTTTACGGTGTCTTCAATTTTTTGTTTAATAGCTTCCGTACGTGCGCGTAATTCGTCATTCGTCAGCGCTTCGATGTCCGGATAAACGGCTTTAATCTTCTCCACATAGGGGGAGATTTCTTTTAAATCGCGTTGGGCTTTATTCCCAAACAATTTGGATAAAATATCGTTGAAGTTCATAATATATATTGTTTTTTGAGTATGCTTTGCGCATTTCGTTCTATTAAAATTCCTGTCGCTTGTTTCATAATACTTTTTTATCTGTTTGTAAAGTTATTTATTTTTGAGTCGGAACAGTTTTTTGCCGCCCAGTCTATGATATTTTGCGCTTCTTTCAATCCGGATTGCACAATGGTATAATTTAAATTTCCATCGTAACCCAGCGTTTTATGAAGCGTATCATAAGAATTCAATAATATGCGGGGCATTTTTTTATCAATTCTGCTAATTGCCTCCTGATAATCTTTGAACTCCGGGCGCCGGTTCTTTTTTAGCCCGGAACGTACTCCCAACGCAGCATCCAATGCTACAAGTATTCCGCACCATGCCGTATGCCCGGCCATTTTTACATACTTGCTGTCGTTGTAATAATCGTCGTCTTTCCCTGCTTTTTCCGACAATATTTGCCTTGCATTTTGCAGGTAGCGTTCTGCTTCCCGAATGGGGTGTTTTAATTCCGACATAATACTTTTTATTTGTAAAATTATTGATTATAGTAAATTTACCATCTTCATCATATTGAAGTATTTTTAAGAATTACATCTTCTATAGAGGGTAATCGTCAACCCATTTACCGATGAAAGTGTTGAAATCCTTCATTTGATTGCTTATTACACCAATAGAAGATGTTTTCCCCAATTTCATATCAAATATACCGACAATATCATCCGTATTTTTAACTTCGTTGAATTTTTTATGTTCGTCCAAGTTCCGATGACAACTTATTGCATTTATTAATTGTTCCGAAATACAAAATATTCCGGAACGGGCTGGCGCGAGGCCTGCTCCTGCGAGGGGGGATTACTGTACAAATTCTTCTCATTGTCAAGGCGCAAAGATAAAGAAAAATGGGGAAAAATCAGAAAAGCAGAATTATTTTGTGTGAAAAATGAAACATAGCAGGGTGATGATGCGTAACAGATACTGTCCCTTCGGACAGGCGTCATTTGCCAGGCTGTATGCGTAATTATTATCAGCGCGTTGAGAATACCAAGGTAAGATGTGTTTGTCCGGCCGAGTTCAAAGGAAATGCGACTCGTGTGATAAATAATTGTTATCTTTGACCTCAGAATTTTAAAAATGAACAGTTATGGAATTAGTTGAAGTTGCAATACTTGGTTTTCAGGATGATGCAAGTGTTTTGGAAAGTATCCTCCAGGCGGAAAATATTCCGTATTTTTTGAGTAATGAGAACATGTCCGTTTTTTCGCCGGCTATCCCCCGATCGCTGATGGTCAAAGAAGAATACAAAGAACGAGCTGTTGAAATTATTAAAGAAACCGGTTTCGGGAAATACTTAACGGAGTAAATATTAAATTACGAATTACGAATAGACGGGCAACTCGTAATTCGTAATCCGTAATTTATTATTTACTGTCTCGCCTTTCTCAACCTGAGGTATAAATACGACCCGAAAATCAGGATAAGGGAAGCGATATGTATGTACCGTTTTGTCTGCGAACTGACGGTAATGTCCGCGAAACCCGGACTTGGCTGCCGTCCGCCTCTTCCTGCCGGTTTTGCTGCTTCAGTATGTTTGTTGCTGCCGGTTGTCGGCTGTATTGCATCCCTGTTGCCTTGTTCGCCTTTGCCTTCCGGTCTTGCCGCTTCGGTATGGGTGATACTGCTGTCGGCTACCGGCTGTACCGCATTTCTGTTGCTGCGTCCGCCTCTTTCCGCACTTCCCTGCCCTTCCGGATTTTCACGGTTAGTATGGTTATGCGCAGTTTCTGTAATTGTTGCAACTGTTGCGGTTTCTGCGGTTGCTTCAACTGCTGCCATCGGTGCCCTTCTTCCCCCTCTGGGATTCAACATGGAGCCAACCTGTATGCCCATGGCATGGATAAACAGCATGGCATACAAAACATAAGACCATTTCTGCAATTGCTTCCACCGGATGCTTCCCATACGCTTATGGACAAAATCGAAAGAAGTAACCCACAGCGGAAGGAACAGCGCCAGCATCACGGCGCCCAGCACAAAACTGAAATTCGATATTCCTGCGCCCAGTGCGTTTGCCGCTCTTCCGCTTGCCTCGCTGTCGAAGAAATAATTAAGAGCGCGCGGAAAATTGCCCGTCACCCGGATCAAAGAATGGGTCAATATCGGGAAACCCGACAGGATAGACAGCTCCTTGCGTATGCTCATGAGTTTCTTTACAACAGGATATTTGGGGTTTAAAGCGCCCATGTACATGATGATCACCAGCAGGGGGAAACCCAGCGTTCCCGCATGGATATAATCCCTCGTGATATTGCCCAGGAACGGTATCCCGTTGAAAACGGATATTTGAACGCCAAACAGCCTGCCGGTAAAAGGAATCGCAACCAGGGCAAAGGGAATTGCAAATACGGTGTAATAGACCGTCGCATGTCGTTTGATTGATTTCGACAGTAAAACAGCCAGCAGCGTCAAAACACCCAGCACCACGAACAATGGCGCAAGGGTGTAAAGAAATTGAATAAAATCAATGAATAACTTGACCATAGTGTTTGCATTATTGTTTTTGTAATACACCGAGTCCCAATACGCCGGCGGCTTGAATCACCACGCCTGCCTGCGCCGCTCCGGTTGC
>JAITCT010000202.1 GCA_031282925.1 Dysgonamonadaceae bacterium
GGCCGTTCCCGCGCTTCGCCGTTTCATGAAGGACGGATCAACCGACAGGGTGATTACGGGTATTGATTTGCCGGACGTGCTTTTGTGGGCAAGCTGGGCTTTTCAGCAATACGCCAAAGCGCAAGGTTTGGAAAAAGGCAATGCCTTGTATGGCGGTTTAATTCAAGAAATGATTGATTATATCAAATCAAACAAGCATCCGAACCTGCGGATGGAAGACAACGGCCTGCTCTATTCCGGGGGAAAGGAAAAAGCCGTTACCTGGATGAATTCCACGAGCGAAGGAATGCCGATAGTACCCCGTTCGGGATATATAGTCGAATTTAATGCATTATGGTACAACCTCCTGAAATTCGGCGCCGAGTTGACAAAGCAAACCGGCAATACCAAACGGGCGGAAATCCTGGAACAAACGGCCGACTTGACGGGACATTCATTTATCAACACATTCGTCAACGGATACGGATACCTGTTTGATTACATCGACGGTTCGTACGCTAACTGGAGCGTCCGCCCAAACATGCTGTTTGCCGTCTCGCTGGACTATTCGCCTCTGGATCGCCGGCAAAAGCGGGCGGTTTTGAACATTGTTACAAAGGAACTGTTAACGCCCAAAGGGATTCGTTCATTAAGTCCGAAAAGCGAAGGCTATCGCCCCTACCATGTCGGGACGCAGAGAGAACGGGATTTGGCCTACCACCAGGGAACCGCCTGGCCATGGCTGTTAGGCGCTTATTTGGAAGCCTATCTGCGCCTGTACCGGATGAGCGGGATTTCTTTTGTGGAACGGATGTTAATCGGACTGGACGACGAGATGGGCAGGCATTGCATCGGCACCATTTCCGAACTGTTTGACGGGAATCCGCCGTTCCAGAGCCGCGGGGCAATTTCGTTTGCCATGAACGTAGCGGCGATTCTCAGGGTCTTAAAATTACTGGAAAACTATACTCCCTAAACGCTAATCTCCTGAAAGGGAAAAACATTCACACTTGCTGTCCGCGCGCTCCCCGAAAGAGAGCGGGAGGCAAGAAATAAAAATTCTCAACTCTCAATTATTTATATAATGAAAGCATTAATGTTCGGATGGGAATTTCCCCCGCATATATCAGGCGGCTTGGGTACGGCCAGTTACGGATTAACCAAAGGCATGTCCTTGCAGGACGACATGCAGGTTACTTTGGTGATTCCAAAGCCCCGGGGCGATGAAGACCGGAGTTTCCTTCGCATCATCGGAATGAAAAACACGCCCGTCGTGTGGAAAGATGTTTCGTGGGAACATGTCAGTTACCGGCTCGGCAAACAGACGGATACCCAACTGTATTTCGATTTGCGAAGCCATATCTATGCGGACTTCCGGTATTATGCTACCAACGATTTGGGTTGTATCGAATTTTCGGGACGCTATCCTGCCAATCTGATGGAAGAAATCAATAACTATTCCGTTGTAGCCGGCGTTATTGCACGCACCGTGGAAACGGACATTATTCACTCCCACGACTGGCTGACTTACCCGGCGGGAATCCATGCCAAAACGGTTACCGGAAAACCGCTGGTCATCCATGTTCACGCCACCGATTTCGACCGGAGCCGGGGTAATGTGAACCCACAGGTTTATGCGATTGAAAAAGACGGGATGAACCACGCCGACCACATTATAACCGTCAGCAATCTGACGCGGAATACGGTGATTGAAAAATATGCGCAAAATCCGTGGAAAGTAACAACCGTCCACAATGCCGTCGAGCCTTTGGACGCCGAAATCGAAGCGCTTCCCTGCAAAAAAGGCACGAAAGACAAAGTGATTACTTTTTTAGGCCGGATTACCATGCAAAAAGGGCCGGAATATTTTGTCGAAGCGGCCGCCCGCGTTTTGAAAAAAGCGGACAACGTGCGGTTCGTCATGGCCGGCAGCGGCGACATGATGAACCAAATGATACGTCTGGCCGCGCAAAGAAATATATCCGACAGGTTTCATTTTACCGGATTCATGAAAGGAAAACAAGTCTATGAAATCCTGAAATCAAGCGACGTCTATGTCATGCCTTCCGTTTCCGAACCGTTTGGGATTTCGCCGCTGGAAGCCATGCAATGCGGAGTGCCGGCAATCATTTCCAAACAGTCGGGTTGCGCCGAAATTCTCAACAAAACCATAAAAACCGACTACTGGGATATTGAAGCGATGGCCGACGCCATGTATTCCATCATTACCTATCCGAGCATGTATGAATACCTTCGGGTGGAAGGGAAAAAGGAAGTTGACGCTATTACCTGGCAGGACGCGGGCTTGAAAGTGCGGAAGATTTATGATAATGTTTTGGCAGGATATTCCCGGTAAGTTTCATTGACTGCGTCAATTTTCAATTCGGCCTCACTCCGTCATTGTTCTCCGGATTGCTTCACCGCTTCGCGGTTCGCACCGTAGGGGCGCACACACAGGTGTGCCCCTACGGTGCGGCTCGCAATGACGCGGTGGGGCTGAATAATCCCCCGGTTGGTGCAAGGCGCAACCTCGCTACCAACCGGGGGACATGTACTTCCGCAGCACACGGGCATATGCACCCGTTGCCTGCGGGCGTGTGCATCCGTTGCATACGGGCGTATGCACCTATTGCATACGGGTAAGCCGTATCCCGCGACTCATTTACTTAACTGTCAGGATTTTGTCAAATACTGCCGTGCGGGGATTTTTAAGCGGCTGCGTCCTGTTGAACTGCGTAGTAATCTCCAGCCGGTAGGTATCCGCAAGCAGCTCCGGTATCACAATCATCAGTTCCGAAGGGTTGTTGATGACGATGTCGTCGGGCGCTACGCGGTAAACGGCTTCCGGGTCTTCCCCGCTGCGGAACAGGATGCCTACGTCCGGGTTATCGCCCGCGACCTTAATCTTCTGTCCCAAGATTTTCAGGTTGCGTCCCGGGGTCAGCAGGTCGTTGACGGAGCCTGTTTTCATGTCTTCAACCTGTGTGATGACAGCGCCCGAATCGGCCACGCCCAGGACATCAACCGTTACGGAGGACAGTTCTTTGCGGAGTTCCGCACCCTGCTGAAATTCAAACAGGACATGGTGCTTTTCGGGATTGAACTGTTCATGCGGATTGTCAAACGTCCCCCTGATGTGGACGGCAGCCGTAAACCAGCCCGTGTTAATCGAAAAGCCGTCGCACAGCTGGTAGGCCATCTCTTTCAGGAACAGGTTGACGGCATGTTCCATTGCCGCCGCCGAAATGTCGGCCCCGCCGCGCGCGGCTGCCGCTTCCGCGATTTGTTTAACACCCAGGGAATGTTCCGAATGAACTCGCGCGATGTAATCGTTCGCGTCGTCTTTGGTCAAAGCGTTGTCATACAGATGCGCTTTGATGCGATGCAGAATAGTTGCCATAATAAAAAAAAATTAAATTGTTTATTAATAAAGGATTATTATATTAATCCGTTTGCCTGTTTATGGTGCGAGGCTGTGCCTCGCGCCTTTTATCCCGACAGGTTCAACCTGTCAAGATAGCCGGCGCGAGGCACAGCCTCGCACCAACTGGGGGGAATTCATTATAACATAATTTGCTGTATTTTATCATAATCACTTATATTAAAATAAACTTCAAAATTATGTTCTTCATATTTCTTCCATTGTGCTATTGTTTCTCGTAATATTTCCAAATAGATTCTTGCAGTCTTTGTTTCTAATTTAGGAAATTCTTGATGGTAAACACTTATCGTTTCTTGTTCAATATTTTCTAAATATGCGAGGCAATCTATTAAAGCGTTCCAATTAAATCCAAAATAAGAAGGAAATTTTAATTTGACATAGTACTCGTTTAATAATTCTTCCTCCGAAGAGATATTATCATTTAGAGTCACTATATATGAATTATTCTTTGTCTCTATTTCTCCAGATTTATCAATAAAACAAAACTCAGCCTCTCTCTCTATGGATACAGGAATTTGTTTTTTATTCCTGAAAGTCCATGTATTTACAACCCAGTGGAACTCCATAATTTTCATATTATCGAACATTAATATTTAAATCTTATAAATGTTTTGTAATGGTCTGGAGTGTAATAGTATTCTCCTCCAGATCCTATAACGATTCTTTGTGCACCAGGACCATTTACGCCTGGAGTGGGATGAACATATTCATGATAATAACCCATCGGTTTTTCTGGTAATAAAGGCGCATCTGCTCCCTTAGGAATACGATTTTCAAATACTGTATTATCACGACTATGCGGATAAGATTCTCCCGCCTGTATTCTATCCATTGTAAAAGAAATACCTAAATCATCAGCGCTTACATCAATTTTAGGTTTCCCCGTCCAAGGATTTTCGCCAGCTTTATAAGCCGCCCTCATTCCGCTTGCCAAACCGGAAGCAGTTCCTATGGCAAAACCCTGCCAAGCATTTTTTACGCCGACCTTTAACGCATCGCCAAGTTTTGCACCGTTCATCAAAGCAAATCCGGTTCCCAAAGCAAAACCCGTAGCCGATCCGGTGAGACCTTGAGTAAGCGCTTGCTGTACAGCCTTCCCTCCTATGCCGGACGTGAGTTTATTGATGTATGGAGAAATTGCTCCACCCAATTTAGACCCTAATTCGCCTGTCAAGCCTCCTACAATCCCGTCAAAGAGCACCTGCTGTCCGGAAATATTGCTCCAATTCCAGTTTCCGTTACTTCCAAATCCCTGATTAACAAAGCTGTTACCGGCGCCTATGATGGCGCCTGAGACCATTGGCCCGGCATACAGTCCTGCCCATGTCCCGCCTGCGCCTATGCCAAACAAGGCAAATCCCTGTCCTACACTGTGAATATTCCCCTGAACAGCATTAACAACAACGTTGACGACTCCTCCGATTACAGCTGCAATTAAATCATCAAGTAAAAAATATTCCCCGTTCGGGTCCGTATAACGCAACGGGTTGTTCAAACAGTAAGAATACCGGTTGAAATTCTGGCTGAACTCCGGCATCTGCACAAACGGGTCAGGCGAAAGGAACCGCCCCACCGCAGGGTCATACAGCCGCGCATTCATGTTGATTAACCCGAACTGCGTCAGATGCTCATGTCCCGTATAGCCGCGTCCGAGCAGCAGCGCCAGCTCTTCGCCGGGAGCGTAAACCGTCTGATTCGCCGGATTGCGAAGCCGTCCCCATGCATCGTAACTCAATTCCTGCACCACCGAGCCGCTGCTGTTGGTGATGTGGGTTATACTGCCCAGATAATCGCGGCAAATATAGTAAATATTCCAGTTACCTGTATTTTCTTTTATATAAACCGCGGGCGCGGAGTAGGCGTCGCCGCCGAGATAGAGGCGCCCCCGGTTGGTGCGAGGCTGTGCCTCGCACCGTCTATCCTGACAGGTTCAACCTGTCGGAATAATTGCGACAAGGTTCTACCTTGTCGCAACAAAGGGCATAAAACCTTATTTTCACCTGATTCAAATAACAAAACAACCTCAATAGAGCAATAATTAATATCCTGTTGACCTCATTGCCTTATTTGTTTATTTCAAATATATTAAATACCCGGCTGAGGGGACGGATACATTCATTTTCTACCGAACTGTGCATCTCTGCGAGATGCACAGTTCTCCTCCGCCGGCGCGAGGCTGTTTCAGGCGCCGATGCGCTTTCATATTGCCTGCCGGACATTCTTTCTACTTGCCGGATTCCCTGTTTTGGCGGTTACCGTAAACCGGACTGTTGCGATGGGCAGCCTCTCCAATTTTTATGCGTTTGTGTGTTAAGTGAGGTTTTTATGCTATCTTTGCAAACAGCAGATTTTAAATGAATGTAATTTATGATAATAATTTATTTCCCTGAGAGGAATGTCAAACGGCTGAACTGTGCCGGCCAGCATATTTTTGAAAATATACTGGGTACGAAATTTAAGATTGTTAGTGAAAAAACAGATTATCTTCAACAAACCGGCGCTTGTATCAACTACTCCAAAGAACCGCTGAATCATGGGTTACAGATTGTCCCCCAAGGTTTGCTGTCCGAAACGGGTGTTCGTAAAATTCTTAACATGGAAGAGTTTATGTGGAAAAATGTTTTCTGTTTTTTCAAACAGGAAACAGGCCACATCCCGTTTGACCTTTTTTCGGCAGCTTTTTATTTATTGACGTCTTATGAAGAATATGTCTTAAAGCAAACCGATGAACATGGCCGTTTCGATGTGAATGCATCGCTGCTTTACCGGAATGATTCGTTGGAAATTCCGCTTATTGACCGCTGGGCATACGGTTTGAAAGAAGAATTGGAAAAGGCGTATCCGGATTTCAAATGCAAACTTCGGGACTATCGTTTTATCAGTACTTTCGACATTGATCATCCCTTTTTGTACCGGTATAAAGGATTTGTTAAAAGTGCGGGGGCCACGCTCCGGGATTTTCTGAAATTCGATTTTTACAGCATTGGCAAGCGTTTGAGAGTTATTTCCCGTCTTGATCCGGATCCTTACATGCAGGCCGTCAAAAAAATTAACAGCTTTCATAAAGAAGCGAGGCGAACATATTATTTATTTGTTTTGTTGGGCAAAAGCGGGAAATATGGCAGGAGTACGGTCAAGCCTGCCACTTATTATGATAATTATTTGAAAACCTTGAAAAATATAACCATCGGTCAACATCCATCATACGATACTTTCTTGAATCCAGATTTGTTGATGCGGGAGAAAAAAGAATTGGAGGCAATGTTAGGCCGGCAAGTAACAGTCAACCGCCGGCATTACCTCAGGATAACCTGTCCGCAGTCGTTCAGGGAATCAATACTTGCCGGATATAAAGAAGACTTTTCGCTTGGTTTTGCCAAGGCTCCCGGTTTTCGTTCGGGTACGGCGATACCTTATTATTTTTACGACGTCGAACAGGATACGCTGAGCGATTTGCTGATTCGGCCTACCATCATGATGGATTCGACTTTAATCGTCCATTCAGGATTCAGTCCGGAGTACGCTTTGCTGAAAATAAAACAGTTGGCCGATGAATGTAAGAAATCGGGCGGGGATTACCTTTGTCTCTGGCATAATTCCAATCTGGCGGGAAGGAAAAATAAACTGTGGAAAGAGGTATTTACTGCTTCGTTTAATTATGCTGTTTCATTGGAAAAATCCGGCTGCTGACTATATTCCAACCGGCATTTGGTTTAAAATAAAAAAAAATATACTTTTGTTCCTCACAACATACATTATTTTTTGCCATGGTAGTAATAAGTTCGGCGGAATTACGCAACAATATGAAAAAATATTTTGATATTGCAAAAACGGATAATGTTTTTATACAAAGAGGAAAAACGGAAACCTTTCTGCTTTCAATGGAAAAACATCTTTTGCCGGATGATGATTTGGCAAAAGCAATTAGTTTGGATGAATTGTTTGACGGCGTTAAAAGCCATATTCATACCATTTTTAAAGAAGGTAAAAATGAAAATTCTGTCTTCGCCGGAAGTTCTGCAATATCTTAACGAATTAGTTGATATTCTGTATGAGGAAAATTATTTCGGATTTGAAGATTCCGCAATAGAATATGTTGAAAAATTGAAATCCGATATTAAAAAAACGTTACCTTATCGACCCAAACACAAAGCCCCCCATTATTTTGACCGTTATGGAAAAGATATGTACTATGTTGTTTTCAAAAAGAGCAAGGCAACACAATGGTATGTGTTTTTTACAATTTATGAAGAAGCCGGCGAACTAACCTGTCTTATCCGCTATATAAGCAATAATCACGTTATAGCGCGTCTTTTGTTTAATTAAAACAAAGCGGCAGTTTAAGCCGTTTCAATCGAATGGAGTGAGATGAGGAAACTGCATATTCCAGCCGCAATTCGCATACCGGAAGGATTTGTAAATCCGCTTAAAATGCCTATATTTGCGCCCGCACGGTTTCTCAAACAAAAAAACAGACTGGCATGAAAAAATATGACTTTGATGAAGTGATTG
>JAITCT010000205.1 GCA_031282925.1 Dysgonamonadaceae bacterium
AAAACGGAGTATTGTACATACTCCGTTTTCACTTCACTGTTCGCACCCTCGTTTCCGAAAGTCGAAATTTTTATTCATTATCTCCGTACCCGATTTCCCCGTGTTGAGAAATATCAAGGCCGATTTCTTCCTGCTGATCCGAAACGCGAAGCCCCGCTGTTTTATCAACAATTTTGAACAGAACGAAAGTCATTACCGCACTGAAAACAATAGCAGCTATATTCACGACCACCTGCACGCCCAATTGATGCCAGTCGCCGTATAAAGCGCCCTGTTGCCCGCCGTCGCCGGTTATGAACTGCGTGGCGAAAACACCTGTCAGGATAGCGCCGACAAAACCGCCTACTCCGTGAACGCCGAATGCATCCAAAGAATCGTCATATTTCAGTTTGGGCTTAACGT
The DNA here is from genome assembly GCA_031282925.1 of Dysgonamonadaceae bacterium. GTDB lineage: Bacteria > Bacteroidota > Bacteroidia > Bacteroidales > Azobacteroidaceae > Azobacteroides. Next base: position 403 of record JAITCT010000205.1, read on the forward strand.
ATGCCACGAAAGTATAACATACGATGGCGGAAAATAACCCGATGAACAGTGAACCCATGGCGTCGACCGTTCCGGCGGCCGGCGTAATGGCTACCAAACCGGCGACTGCTCCCGTGCAAATGCCGATTACGGTCGGTTTTTTATTGATAATCCATTCCAAAATCATCCATGTCGTGGCAGCTACGGAGGTTGCCAAATGAGTTACCAGGAAAGCGTTAGCGGCAAGCCCGTCGGCGCCCAAACCGCTGCCGGCATTGAATCCGAACCAGCCCAGCCATAATAAAGCCGTTCCGAGTACAACAAAAGGAATATTGTGGGGAATCATCATGGAAGTGCCGTATCCTTTACGTTTGCCCAGCATGATGGCCATTACCAGCGCCGATATACCGGCGTTGATATGCACAACCGTACCGCCCGCAAAGTCAATAGCGCCCATTTGCTGCATCCATCCGCCGCCCCAAACCCAGTGAGCCATAGGGTTGTAAACAAAAATCGCCCACAAGACGGAAAACAGGAGAAAACCGGAAAATTTAATCCGCTCGGCAAAAGCGCCCACAATCAAAGCTGGAGTAATCACCGCAAATTTACACTGAAACAGGGCAAACAGCACTTCCGGAATATTGCCGCTCGTAAGCGCATCTTTATCAATACCGCAAAGGAAAAACTTATCCATCCCCCCGACAATTTCGCCGAGCCAGCCGCCTTGAAAACTTGTGCCGAAAACGGCAGTATAACCGTAAACAATCCACTCAATGGTAATAACAGCCGTCAGAACTACGCACTGCATCATCACGCTCAACACATTTTTACGGCGAACCATACCACCGTAGAAAAACGCCAGTCCCGGAAGGGTCATCAGCATAACCAGCATGGTTGCGGCTAAAATCCAAGCCGTATTTCCCGAATTTAATACCGGAGCTGCTTCTGTTTGTGCAAACAAAGTTTGGCTAAGCAACAAAAGCCCCCCTATCATAAAAAATATTCTTTTTTTCATTTCACTAACTATTTAAACCGATTAATATTCAATTCTCAACTCTCAATTCTACATTACTTATTGTAAAGCGATTCGTCGCCGGAATCTCCCGTCCGGATACGGATAGACTGATCAATGGAAGAAACGAATATTCTTCCGTCGCCGCTTTCGCCGGTGTAAGCCGATTTCAGAATAGCGTCAATAGATTTTTGTACATTCACGTCCCTGACGACAAATGAAATATACACGCGGTCAATGGCATTGATATCGTAGGCTATCCCCCTGAATATCAAACCCTGTTTGGCGTCGCCCTGCCCTTTAACATCCCACCAGGATAAAAAATCAATGTCCGCGTCGTGCAATGACTGCCGGACTTCTGTAAACTTGGATTTTCGAATAATTGCTTCAATCTTTTTCATAAAATAATAAATCATTAAAATTAATATATATTGTGAACGATGAACAGCGATGGTTAAGTATTAACTGTTGATTAAAAACCGAAAATTGTTAATCTGCAACCTCCCGATCTTTCAAGAAGTCCACACACAGCGGGTTGAAACCTGTCTCCTTCCACAGGAAGCGAGTGTGAAATTGTTGCTGTTTATGGATAAAATACCGTCATGTGTATTGCCTGTTTATGATTTTTGCGCCGGCAAAGATAATAATTATTATAATAACAAACAAAAAGTTTTTCCGGTTATTTTATTTGAAGCGCTTTTCTTTGAGATAATTCAAAAAGAATTAACCTTTGTATTGAAATTTTTATATCAGGTAAATTTATCTAACTTTGCCGCATTATGTATGAAATAATCACCATATTGGGACCTACCGCCTCCGGAAAGACAAAATTTGCGGCAGCCCTGGCGCACAAAATCAGCTCGGAAATTATCAGTGCCGATTCGCGGCAGGTTTACCGAGGCATGAGCATCGGAACGGGCAAAGACTTGGCCGATTATATCGTTGCCGGCCGGCCGATTCCTTATCACCTGATTGACATTTGTCCGGCAGGGGAAAAATATAACCTTTTCCGTTTTCAGCACGATTTTCATAAGGTTTTTTCTACTGTCAAAAATAAAGGGAAAATGCCTGTTCTTTGCGGCGGAACGGGACTTTACATCGAATCCGTATTGAAAGGCTATCAACTTTTGGATGTTCCCGAAAATCCTGACCTGCGGAAAAAACTGAAAGGTAAAAGTCTTGATGAATTGGAAGAAATTCTTAAATCGTACAGGAAATTGCACAACAAAACGGACGTCGATTCCGCACAACGCGCTATCCGTGCCATAGAAATTGAAGAATATTACCTCCGCCGAAATCCCGGTAAACAGGAATATCAGCCCATCAACAGTTTGACCATAGGTATAAATATTGATCGGGAATTAAGACGGGAAAAAATCAGCTTTCGCCTGAAAACCCGTTTGGAAGAAGGAATGTCGGACGAAGTGCAAAAACTGTTGGATTCGGGAATTGCCGCAGAAGATTTAATCTACTACGGACTTGAATACAAGTATCTTACTCTTTACCTCATGGGGAAAATAAGTTACAAAGAAATGTTTGAGCAATTAGAAATTGCCATTCACCGATTCGCTAAACGCCAGATGACCTGGTTTCGGGGAATGGAGCGAAGAGGTTTTGCAATTCACTGGCTGAATGCGGAAATGCCTGATGAAGAAAAAATTGCGTTTGTGTTGAATCACCACATCAATTTGAGAACGAAGTT
>JAITCT010000275.1 GCA_031282925.1 Dysgonamonadaceae bacterium
AAGAAAATCAGGAACAGGGAATGGACTGTCAGGGCATTAATTCTGGGAACCGGCGGGAAAGCGGCTCAAATCAGAGAGATGCTGGAAAATCCTGTTGCCGCAATGGCTTATACAATCGGGGGATGTGTGGACGCCAATGCGGATTTGGGTCATATCATTCAAACGCAGGGTATAGAGGAGTTGATTGTTGCCATTGATTCCGGCGGCGACGGCAAACTGCTGGATTTACTGTATTCGCTGTACCAGTACAAATTACCGATTAAACTTCCGCTCAGTTATTCCCAATTATTGACCGGCGGGATGAAAATCAAAACCATCACGGGCTTTCCGCTGATTGACGTTACGGGAAATAACTTTTCCGAAGGGGAGAAAAACGTCAAGCTGACGCTTGACAAACTTGTTTCGGCGGCAGTTTTAGTCCTTCTGTCGCCGGTTTACCTATATCTGGCTGTCCGGGTGAAAATGGATTCCAAAGGACCTGTTTTTATCAGGCAGGAGCGGATCGGTTTTCACGGAAAACCGTTTATGATTTACAAATTCCGCACTATGCGCAAAGATGCGGAAAAGGATGGCCCTTTGCTGTCTTCCGAAAACGATGACCGGATTACGCCGCTCGGACAGGTTTTGAGGAAATATCGTCTGGATGAGTTGCCCCAGTTTTGGAATGTACTGAAAGGCGATATGTCGCTTGTCGGGCCGCGGCCGGAAAGAAAATATTATATTGACCAAATCATGAAGCGGGCGCCGTATTTTTATTTGCTTCACAATGTGCGGCCGGGTATTACTTCCTGGGGAATGGTCAAATTTGGGTATGCGCGCAATATTGCCGAGATGATTGAGCGTATGCAATACGATATTTTATATTACGAAAATATGTCGTTAATGCTGGATATTAAGATATTAATTTATTCAATCAAAACAATATGTACCGGAAAAGGTATTTAATGAAATGACAAAGGGGAAAAAAAACAGGTTCGACGCCGTACTTTTATGGCGGGAAAGGCATATCCGGGAAAGGTATTTTATCCTGATATTGAGTTTTATCATAGGCATCTGTACGGCTCTCAGCGCTGTTTTGCTGAAAGAAACCATTCACCTGATACAGCATTTCCTCACGAGCAATGCGCATGTAACCAGGGCGAATTATTTTTACCTGATTTATCCGGTGATTGGGATTTTGCTTTCCGGTTTGTTTGTAAAATACGTTGTCAGGGACGATATTGGCCATGGGGTAACTAAAATCCTGTATGCCATTTCCCAGCGGAAGAGCCGGATAAAAAAGCACAATGTGTGGTCGTCTCTGGTTGCAAGTTCGATTACCATCGGATTCGGCGGATCGGTGGGCGCCGAAGCGCCGATTGTATTAACCGGTTCGGCCATAGGGTCTAATTTAGGGCGCATGTTCAAAATGGAGCAGCGGACTTTGATGCTTTTAGTCGGTTGCGGCGCAGCCGGCGCGATAGCGGGTATTTTCAAAGCGCCTATTGCCGGACTGCTGTTTACGATAGAAGTCCTGATGCTTGATTTGACTACCGCTTCGGTACTTCCCCTGCTTACGACTTCCGTTACGGCGGCTACCGTTTCATACATTTTCACGGGAACAGACGCCATGTTTAAATTCAATCAGACGGAAATATTTGCCATGCACCGTATTCCATACGTGTTCCTGCTGGGTATCCTTTGCGGCCTGGCCGCCTTGTATTTTACGCGCATCACTATCCGGATAGAGGGTATTTTCCGGAAAAGGCAGTCTTTTTGGAAAAAATTCCTTTTGGGAGCGATAATTCTAAGCATCCTGATTTTCCTTTTGCCGCCTCTCTACGGCGAGGGGTATGACACAATCGGCAATCTCATCGGCAACCAGCATGACAGTTTAATGGCCGGCAGTCTGTTTTATCCGTTGCATCATTACACTTGGGGGCCGCTTCTGTTTTTGGCGCTCATTCTTTTCACCAAAGTTTTTGCAACCGTTGCTACCAACGGCGGCGGCGGCTGCGGGGGAATATTCGCACCTTCGCTGTATTTAGGCTCTATTGCGGGTTTTGTATTTGCCCGTTCCATTGAGCAGTTGTTTCCTGCGATACATCTTCCGGGCGAAAATTTTGCATTGATGGGAATGGCCGGGATGATGTCGGCGGTGATGCACTCGCCTTTGACGGCGGTTTTCCTGATTGCCGAACTGACCGGCGGTTTTGACCTTTTCCTGCCGCTGATGATTGTTTCCCTCGTTGCATACGTTACGATTTTGTGCTTCGAGCGTTACAGTCTGTATTCCATCCGCCTGGCGCAGAAGGGGGAATTACTGACTCACCACAAGGATAAGGCGGTGCTTACTTTGTTAACCCTCGACGCCGTTATTGAAAACGATTTTATGGTTGTGCATCCGAAAATGACTTTGGGCGACGTTGTGAAAGTGATTGCCAAGTCCGGCAGGAATGTATTTCCGGTTACCGACAATGACAATGTGTTGCGAGGCGTCGTTTTGCTGGATAACATCCGGAACATCATGTTTCGTCCCGAACTGTACGACCGTTTCAAAGTGAAGAAATTCATGGTTTCGCCTCCTGCGAAAATCAGGACTTCCATGCCGATGGAAAAAATCATGCGTATTTTCGACGATACGAAAGCATGGAATCTTCCGGTTGTTGATGAAACGGGCAAATATCTTGGGTTTATCTCCAAGTCGAAAATATTTAACGCTTACAGGGAGGTTCTGGTGGAGAACTTTTCGGGGGATGATGATTAGGCAATCGTAGTTATTCCCGTCCCCCGTCATTCCCGCGCAGGCGGGAATCCCCTGACCTCCGCCGCGTCATTGCGAGCCGCGAAGCAATCCGGATAATTGAGAATTGATAATTAAGGGATTATTCAACCTCACTGCGAGCCGTAAGGCAAAGCAATCCAGAATTTATACTGCGTTATTCTCTGGATTGCTTCAGGCTAACGCCTTCGCAATGACGCAGTGCGGCCAAAAATCCCCTAATTGTCAATTGTCAATTATTTTAATTTCCTGCCGGCGGAGAAGCAACAATGTTAGGGAAATCTTTCCATTCAACCTCACTGCGTCATTGCGAGCCGTAAGGCGAAGCAATCCGGAATTTATACTGCGTTGTTCTCTGGATTGCTTCGCCGCTTCGCGACTCGCAATGACGAGTGTGCGGTAATTTTCAATTTTCAACTTTCAATTATCAATTATTTTAATTTTCTGCCGGCGGAGAAGCAACAATGTTAGGGAAATCTTTCCATACCGGCGCGTTCCGGTATGCATCAACACTGCCGTAAGGAACGCAAACTGAAATTTCTGTTAAATTGCATCCGGTAAACGCATTGACACTGCCAGGGGGAATCATGCTGTTACACTCTATAATCTTGATGCTGCCACTCATTGCAAAAGCAAAACTACTTATATATTTCAGGCTTGCGGGAAAGCTGATTGTTTCCAGCTTATAGCAGTGCTGAAAAGCCGCGCCGCCGACAATTTCAACTCCTTCGCAAATCTTGACTGAAGTTAAATTTACACAAAATAAACACATCGCATACGGTATCTCTTTCACGCTGCCCGGAACGGTTATCGACGTTAAACCTGTCAGTCTAAAAGCGTATGAGCCAATATTTGTAACACTGTTGGGGACAGTTACCGAAGTTAATCGCCCCAAGCCGTTGAAAGCATAATCACCGATGGATGTTACGCTGTTGGATATATTAACGGATGACAAACTGCTACAGCCTTCAAATGCATTGTTACCGATGGATGTTGCGCCGTTGGGAATGTTAATGGATGACAAACTGCTACAACCCTGAAACATTCCCTCTGTAATTGCATTGATTTTACCCTGAAAAGTGACCGACTTCAAATTACTGCAATTATAAAAGGTATGCTTTCCGAAGGTGACGTTGTCGCCAACGGTAACAGTTTCAAGAGATGAATGGTTGGCAAGAATGCCGTCTTCCAGAGTGCAACTGGCAGGAATGGTAATGTGCTTGGAGTTTTGACTGTCTTGAAAATAATCCTTTCCGAGAACGAGGGCGGTTTTTCCAAACTTTACCGTTATTCTGCACGAATCCTTAAAGATTCCGTTACCGGTGGTTGCGGTGATGACTGCTTCGCCTGGAGCATAGGCGGTTATTATGCCGTCAACTGCCGATGCTGTTCTGCTGTTGCTGCTTGTCCAGACGATTGCCGGCACTGCGTTGTAGGGTGTTAATCCGGCGGTAAGTTTAACTTTGGTGCCGGAATTTACGGTGAAATCTTTGCCGTTGATAATATGGATTCCTGTCGGATAAGTGCCGATGTTCTTAAAGTTTTTCCATACGGGTGCGTTCCGGTATGCATCTACACTGCCATAGGGGACGCAAATTGAAGTTTCGGTAATATCGCTGTTGGTAAATGCATCGGAATGTACAGCCGGTGGAGTCATGCTGTTACATTCAATGACCTTTAGATTGGGACAATTTGCAAACGCCCACCCGTCTATGGAATCAAGGCTTGCGGGAAGACTGACTGTTTCCAGATTCCCACAATCCTGAAAAGCCGCATTGCCGACAGTTTCAACTCCTTCGCAAAGCTTGGCTGAAGTTAAATTTCCACAAGATGCAAATGTCTCCTTTTCTATCTCTTTCACGCTTCCCGGAACGGTTATAGAGGTTAGACCTACCTGTTTAAAAGCGCTTGAGCCAATTTTTGTGACGCTGACGGGGATATTAACGCTTTTCAAAACGCTGCAGCCTTCAAAGGCACTGTTACCGATAGAGGTTACGCCGTTAGGGATATTGACGGATGACAAACTGTAACA
>JAITCT010000293.1 GCA_031282925.1 Dysgonamonadaceae bacterium
GGAGGAATGGGTATATCCAAACTTATTGTAGGGAGATGAGTGTCTGTTAACAAGGGGATTACTCCCCTTGCTTCAGGGTTTGGTTTTTGCAAAAAGACTTCTTTAATTACGCAGTCGTCAAATCCTTTTATCTGTTTTTTTGCTTCCGGCTTACCCGAATCGCTGTCCGTTTCATCCGCCAGGCCGATTTGTTTTTCGAGAAAACATTTGCCGCGGCAGCAATTGCCTTTGTCGTAGCGGTTGACGCAGAGGTTTTCGGCAATATAATCTTCAAACAGATTATATTGGATGTATGGAAGCTGATATTTACCGATGTTCAGCGCCATTATTCCTAATAATATTACTGCATAAAACCGCATGGCGAATTTTTGTACAAAGGTATGAGGCATTCCTTTGCGGCACAATACCGTTTTTGTGGTATATTTGCGTTGATTTTATGCATTCGACAGCCGGCGCAAGTTACAGCCCCGCGCCAACCGGCAATTCGCCGTTCACCCTTCACTACTCAATGCCAAAACTTCCGGGTGTATTTCAAATTGTCGCAGGGCGGTTGTCGCGCCCCGTCCCCGTCATTCCCGCGCAGGCGGGAATCCCATGACGATTCGCACATTTTACATTGGGATTCCCGCTTACGCGGGAATGACGCGCGCGCGACAATTTGAAATACACCCAAACTTCCCGCTTATTTTGGGACATATCGTTTTTATTCGTAATTTTGCGCCCCTGATTTACAAACTACGGATTATTTCGTAACCGGCTAACGCCGAACGTTGTTTCGTAATCAATTCAAAGTGGATACAAAAACAAAAATAATCAACGACCCTGTCTTCGGCTTTATCAACATTCCGGGCGAATTTATTTACCGGATTATCAATCATCCCTGTATTCAACGGCTGAACAGAATCCGGCAACTGGGTTTGGCGTTTTATGTTTATCCGGGCGCTGTTCATACGCGGTTTCATCATTCTTTGGGGGCAATGCACCTGATGGCGGAAGCCATTGCGCAACTGCGTTCCAAAGGACATGCGATTTCCGATGAAGAAAAAAACGGCGCTATGGCTTGTATCCTGATGCACGACACGGGTCACGGCCCTTTTTCCCATGCTTTGGAAAACTCTTTGGTGACGGGCATTTGCCACGAAGATATTTCTCTGATGCTGATGAACCGGATGAATGAGGAGATGGGCGGGAAATTAAGTTTGGCGATTGAAATTTTCAGGGATACTTATCACAAACGTTTTCTGCACCAGCTGGTCAGCGGACAGTTGGACGTAGACCGGCTGGATTACCTGCGGCGCGACAGTTTCTTTACCGGCGTAACCGAAGGAAATATCGGGTCGGCGCGAATCATCAAAATGCTTAACGTGAAAAACGACAAATTAGTTGTCGAAGCCAAAGGCATTTATTCCATCGAAAATTTCCTGATGGCGCGGCGGTTGATGTATTGGCAGGTGTATTTGCACAAGACGTCCGTAGCGGCGGAAAGAATGCTGATTAACACCTTGAAGAGGGCTAAGCGCCTGGCGGCGGTTCACGGCGTAGAATCGGAAGTCCCCTGTCCTTTGAAGTATTTCTTACATAACAGGGTGGACAAGCAGCGGTTTGAAACCGACCCGGAAGCTGTTCAATACTTTATCGATTTGGATGACAATGATATTTGGTGCGCGCTCAAAACCTGGGCGAAAAGCGGCGATAAAGTCCTGTCGCTGCTTTGCTCCGGACTGATTAACCGGAATTTATTTAAGATAGAGGTTAATTCAAAACCCGTTTCCCCGGATTTGGCGGCAGAAAAGATTCGTTATTTTGCCGAAAAATATCATCTGCCGCCCGAAGACGCCGCTTACCTGATTTTTTCCGAAACCATATCTACCAATATGTACAGCGAAGCGGACGACAGCATTGATATTTTGTTCAAAGACGGAAGCACAGAGGATATTTCCTGCGCTTCGGATATGCTTAATATTCAATTGCTTTCAAAAAAGATAAAAAAGTATTTCTTTTGTTTTTTGCGAGATTCGGAATAATTTCCGTACTTTTGCGCAAATATTAAATGAAAAAACAAATGGAGTTCAGCGCAAAAGAAATTGCAAGTATTCTTCAGGGGGAAATAGAGGGAAATGAACAGGTTAAGGTGAGTAACTTCTCAAAAATCGAAAACGGTAAACCCGGAACGCTCACTTTCCTTGCCAATTTGAAATACACGCATTATATCTACAACACCCAAGCGAGCATAGCATTGGTGAATAATGATTTTGTCCCTGAAAAAACGTTACCCTCCACTTTAACGCTTATCCGTGTGCCGAATGCATACTCGGCTTTGGCTTCGCTAATGGAATGGGTTGAGAAAGGGAAAAGCCGTAAAAAAGGAATCGAGTCGCCTGTATATATCAGTCTTTCGGCAAATTTAACGCCCGAAGCGGTTTATATAGGCGCTTTTGCTTATATCGGCGAAAATGTCAAACTTGGCGAAAATGTAGCAATTTATCCCCATACCTATATCGGCGATAATGTTACGGTCGGCGATGATACGGTTATTTACGCAGGCGCGAAAATTTATGCCGGCTGTCAAATCGGGAAAAGGTGTATTATCCACGCCGGAGCAGTGATTGGCGCCGACGGATTCGGTTTTGCCAAAGAAGGCAGCAATTACAGGAAAATCCCTCAATTGGGAAATGTACGGATTGAAGACGACGTCGAAATCGGCGCCAATACGACCATAGACAGGTCGGTTATGGATTCGACGATCATCCGCCGCGGCGTGAAACTGGACAACCTGATTCAGGTTGCTCACAACGTGGAAATCGGGGAAGATACGGTCATCGCGGCGCAAACCGGTATTGCCGGTTCAACCACAGTCGGGAAAAACTGTACGCTCGGCGGACAGGTCGGTTTGGGTGGCCATATTAAAATCGGCGATAATGTGGGCATTGGCGCAAAGTCGGCCGTCATCAGCAATATTGAATCGGGAAGAAATATTATGGGTATTTTGGCTATTGACCTGAAAAACTTCTTCCGGTCAAGCATTATCTTTAAAAAATTACCGGAAATGGACAGGACGCTTAGAGAACTTCAAAAAAAATCGGGAGTTGAGAATTAATTAAAAAATGAATACGAAGCAACATACTTTAAAAGAAAGCTTTTCCTTGAGGGGAAAGGGCTTGCATACGGGGCTTGATATCGAAATCAAGTTTAATCCCGCGCCGGTTAATCATGGTTATAAAATTAAACGGATTGATCTGGAAGGTCATCCTGTGATTGACGCCCTGGCGGAAAATGTAAAAGGAACGCAACGGGGGACGGTTCTCTCGAAAAATGAGGTTGTCGTTTCCACCGTTGAACATGCAATGGCCGCATTATATGCCTATCAGGTCGATAATTGCCTGATTGAAGTGAATGCGCCGGAGTTTCCAATCCTGGACGGAAGCGCCGTCGTGTATGCGAATGAAATTGAGCGGGTCGGGCTTGCCGAACAGGATGCGGTGAGGGAATACTATGTGGTGAAACATAAGATTGAAGTATCCGACAGTGAAACAGGCTCTTCGATTACGGTTTTGCCCGACGACAGTTTCGGAATCAACGTGCATATCACGTTTGATTCGTTTTTCCTGGATAACCAGTATGCTATCCTGGATAATTTGGAAAACTTCAAGTCCGAAATTGCGGCGAGCCGTACTTTCGTTTTTGTCCGTGAAATCGAACCGCTTCTGCAACACGGCTTGATCAAGGGCGGCGACCTGGATAATGCGATTGTGATTTACGAACACCAAATCAGTCAGGAACGTTTCGACCAATTAGCCGATACAATGGGCGTTAAGCATAAAGACGCCTCGGAATTGGGTTATATCATGAACAAACCTTTGGCTTATAACAATGAACCGGCGCGGCATAAATTGCTGGATATTTTGGGAGATATCGCCTTAATCGGGAAGCCGGTTACAGGCCGGATTATTGCCAATTGCCCGGGGCATAAAATCAACAACCAATTTGCCCTGCTTATCAGGAAAGACATTAAAATCAATGATATACAGGCTCCGGTTTACAATCCGAATCTTCCGCCCGTCATGGACGTTGCCCGGATTAGAGAATTGCTTCCGCACAGGTTCCCGTTTTTACTGGTCGATAAGGTCATTGAATTAGGCGCGATGCACATTGTGGGGCTTAAAAACGTATCGGTCAACGAGCCTTTTTTCCAGGGGCATTTTCCCGAAGAACCGGTTATGCCGGGCGTTTTAATTGTCGAAGCGATGGCGCAGGCTGCCGGCCTTTTGGTGCTGAACGGATTGGACGAGCCGCACAGGTATTCTACTTATTTCATGAAAATCGACAATGTGAAATTCCGCCGGAAAGTAGTGCCGGGAGATACCCTGATTTTCAAAGTGGAATTGGCTTCCGAGTTCCGGAGAGGAACGGCTATTATGAAAGGCTATACTTTCGTGGGAGAAAAACTGGCTTGCGAAGCCGAATTTATGGCTCAGGTAATAAAAAATAAATGATTAACAAGTTACGAGTTACAAGTTACAAGCAGTCCGTCTCCGTAACTCGTAACTTGTAACTCGTAACTTATATATGTATGAATTTTTCAGATATTAAACTTCTATAATATGATTCAAAATTTATCGTCAATACATCCCGATGCAAAAATCGGGGAAAATGTTACCATCGGCCCTTTTGTTACCATAGAAAAAGATGTAGTGATAGGCGAAAATACCTCCATTTATCCGAATGTTGTAATTATGAACGGCGCCCGAATCGGTAAAAACTGCCGGATTTTTCCGGGTGCGGTCATAGCCGCCATTCCACAGGATTTGAAATTTAAGGGAGAGGAAACGACGGCCGAAATCGGCGAAGGCACGACCATCAGGGAATGTGCCACCGTGAACCGGGGGACTGTGGCGAAAGGAAAAACAGTTGTCGGAAATAATTGTTTGCTGATGGCTTACTCGCATACGGCGCATGATTGCGTCCTTGGAAATAATGTGATACTTGGAAATGCAACTCAACTGGCCGGGGAAGTCGAAGTGAACGATTATGCCATTTTGAGCGGCGGCGCTTTGGTGCACCAGTTTACCCGAATCGGTATGCATGTGATGATCCAGGGCGGTTCGCGGATTAACAAAGATATTCCTCCTTATATTATTATCGGTCGTGAACCGATTTCCTATTCGGGAATTAATATTGTAGGGTTGAAAAGGAGGAATTTTGACAACGAAAAAATTTCAACGATTCAAGAGATTTACCGGATTTTATATCAATCGGGACTGAATTACAGGGAAGCTGTGAAACAAATTGAAGACACGATTCCTTATTCTGCCGAAAAAGAGGCTATTGTTACTTTCATTCAAAATTCTCAGCGGGGAATTGTGCGGGGATACTTTGAATAATTACGAATTACGAGGTTAAGCAGTATGGTTTACAGGTTTGTTATTTTATCTGATGAAGTAGATGATTTCAGGAGGGATATTTTGATTGATTCCGATGCTACTTTTTATGATTTGCACGATGCTATTTTGGATTCCGTCGGATACAAAAAGGATGAGATGGCGTCTTTCTTTATCTGCGACGAGGATTGGATAAAGGAAAAAGAAATCACTTTAATGGAGATGGACACGAGTTCGGAAGAAGACAGTTATCTAATGGACGCCACTCGTTTGAGGGATCTTTTGGATGAAGAACGCCAAAAAATATTGTATGTTTTTGATTTTCTTACCGACAGGGCTTTTTTCATGGAATTGAAAGAAATCGTTACGGGGAAAAACCAGCCGGAAGCCCGGTGCGTTAAATCCGTGGGGAAGCCGCCGGTTCAAACGATTAATTTCGAGGAATTTGAATCCAAATTGCAGGCTTCGGCCACCCGTTTGGATGATGATTTTTACGAGGAGGACGATACTCTGAATTTGGACGAGTATGATGATGAGGATTTTGGGAATTTAAGTGAAGGGAATCCGTTTGAAGACTGAGATTGCCGAAACGG
>JAITCT010000298.1 GCA_031282925.1 Dysgonamonadaceae bacterium
TTTTTTTCAAGCAACTCCGCGAGATTTACTTCGTAGTTATATAATTTTGCACCGGATTGCCTATGTAATAAATAATCGTTACTTTTGCGCCGTTCAAATTTCATCTGCCGTATGAAACAGATGCTGAAAATATAAACTTAAAAAACATTTTTTATGCAGCGAATCTTAATCACCGGCGGCGCCGGTTTTGTCGGTTCCAATCTTGCTTTTTTGTTAAAAGATAAATATCCGGAACAACAAATCATTGCATTGGATAATTTAAAGCGGAGAGGATCCGAATTGAATATTCCGTTTTTGAAGGCCGCCGGCGTTAATTTATACATATGATATTCGCAATATGGAAGACCTGCGCTTTGACGAAAAGATTGATTTTATTATTGACGCCGCCGCCGAACCATCCGTACTTGCGGGGTTGAATGAAACGCCGGATTATTTAATTCATACAAATTTGAACGGCACGATTCATTTACTGGGTTTGGCAAAAAAACACAATGCCGGCTTTATATTCCTTTCCACCAGCCGCATTTATCCGATTAAACAGTTGGAAAAGCTAAATTACCGCGAAGCCGAATCCCGGTTTGAGATGGAAGAAACGCAACCTGTCACGGGATGCAGCAAGGACGGCATTGCCGAAACATTTCCGTTACCGGGTGCGCGTTCCTTTTATGGGACAACAAAATTAGCATCCGAACTTGTACTTCAGGAATATGAAGCTTTTTATGGGTTAAAAGCGGTAATAAACCGTTGCGGAGTGATTGCCGGACCGCGGCAGATGGGGAAAGTAGATCAGGGAGTGGTTGTGCTTTGGATGGCACGCCATTTCTGGCAAAAAGAACTGTCGTATATCGGTTATAACGGTTCCGGCAAACAGGTGCGCGACGTTGTTCATATCCTTGATTTATTTGATTTGATTGATTATGAATTAACGCATTTCGAAAAAGCGGCAGGCAAAATTTACAATGTTGGAGGCGGTCGCGAGGTGAGTTTTTCATTGAAAGAATTAACTATACTTTGCACCGAAATTACAGGAAACAAAACGCCGGTAAAGAGCGTATTAACAAACCGTGCTGGGGATATTCCCATTTACCTGACAGACCATTCTTTGGTAACGGGAGAAACAGGCTGGCTTCCGAAACGGAATTTACAGGTAATTCTTACCGACATTTACGAATGGCTGAAAAAAGACGAAAAACAACTTAAAAATATATTAGCAGTATGAAAGTAGCAATTATAACCGGCGCTGCAGGTTTGATAGGCAGCGAGGCAGTCGGTTTCTTCTCACAAAAAGCGGATTTGATAATCGGGATAGATAATGGTATGCGGTCTTATTTCTTTGGCCCGGATGCTTCTACTTCGTGGAACGAAAAGCGGTTGGAGGAATCCATTGGCAATTACAGGCATTATGCCGTTGATATTCGTAATTTTGAAGAACTGGAACGTATTTTCAAAGAATATACCCATGACATTGAACTGGTTGTACATACGGCGGCTCAGCCCAGCCATGACTGGGCGGCACAGGAACCGTTGACGGATTTTGGCGTAAATGCCGTCGGGACATCCAATCTTTTGGAATGTACCCGTTTATATGCAAATCCACAGGCTGTGTTTATATTTACGTCCACGAATAAGGTCTATGGCGATACGCCGAATGAACTGCCGCTGGCAGAACTGGATAGCCGCTGGGAAATAAAGGAAACGCATCCGTATTATAAAAACGGGATTGACGAAACGATGCGTATTGACCGGTCGAAACACTCGCTTTTCGGGGCGTCAAAAGTAGCAGCCGATGTGTTGGCGCAGGAATACGGACGTTATTTCGGAATGAACGTGGGCGTGTTCCGCGGGGGGTGTCTGACCGGCCCCATGCATTCGGGGACAAAGTTGCACGGTTTCCTTTCCTATCTGATGAAATGTGCTATTACGGGCGATGAATATACTATTTACGGCTATAAGGGAAAACAGGTACGTGATAACATCCATTCTTTCGATTTGATACGGATGTTTTGGCATTTTTATCAGCATCCGCGACCGGGAGAAGTATATAATGCGGGAGGCGGGCGGTTCTCCAACTGTTCAATGAAGGAAGCCATTGCCTTGTGCGAAGAAATCACGGGCAAAAAGATGAACATCACTTACAGTGAAACAAACCGGATCGGCGATCATATATGGTATATTTCCGATTTGTCCAAATTTAAAGCCCACTATCCCGAATGGCACTGGAAATATGATTTGAAAACCACAGCAGCAGAGATTTTTGATTCGATGACAAAAAGGGTATAAGGCATGGAAATAGACACTTTATATCAAATCAGATTTTCTTCTCCGAAGGAGCTTGCAAGCAAAAATAAATTATGGCAAGTCTTGTGTAAGCGCTATTTTTCCAAATACGTGAATAAAGAGGCTTGTGTTTTGGACATGGCGGCCGGATACTGTGAATTTATAAACAATATTGAGGCAAGGAAAAAAATAGCTGTAGATATAAATCCGGATACAATTCATTATGCGGGAACCGGCGTACAGGTCATACAGGCAAAGTCGTCAAAATTGGAGGGAATCGAATCAAATTCGGTAGATGTTGTTTTTATATCAAATTTTTTTGAACATCTGACTAAAGAGGAAATAATATCAACCTTGAGTGAATGTAAAAGAGTATTAAATAAAGTTAATGGGGGGGGGTAAAATCATTGTATTACAGCCTAATATAAAATATATAGGGGCGAATTACTGGGATTTTTTTGATCACCATACGCCATTAACGGACAAAAGCATAAAAGAAGTACTGGAATTAAGCGGATTTCATGTAACTAAGTTAATTCCTAAATTTCTTCCCTACACAACTAAAAGTAAAATTCCACAGTTTCCATGGCTGGTTGCATTGTATTTACGTGTTCCGCTTGCATGGAAGATCATGGGAAAACAATTGTTAGCTATCGCAGAAAAGAAATAAGCAATGAAATTATCAGTAGTCATACCGGCGTATAACGAGGAAGGCTGTATTGAGGAAACCATACGGCAACTGTTTCAGGCTCTCGGCAGCGCCGGCATTGAACACGAAATCCTCGTAGTTAATGATAATTCCGGAGACAATACCCTGAAAATACTGGAAGTACTCAAAAGGCAGTATCCTACCCTTCGATACATTACAAATGAGGCGCCTAACGGCTTCGGTTACGCTGTGAGGAAAGGGCTGGCAAACTTCACCGGAGATTGTGCGGCTGTTTTTATGGCAGACTTGTCGGACGACCCGAACGATTTGGTCTCTTTTTATCGCTTAATGGAAAAAGGAGGATGCGACGCCGTTTTCGGGACTCGCTGGAGCAAGGGCGGAAAAGTACATGATTATCCGAAACATAAATTATGGCTGAATCGCTTGGCTAACCATATTATTCGCCTGTTGTTCGGGATAAAATATAATGACGCCACCAATGCTTTCAAGTTATATAAGCGCACTACAATTGAAGGCTTGCAGCCGTTTTTGTCTCCACATTTCAATTTAACGATAGAATTGCCTCTGAAAGTGATTATCAGAGGTTATTCCTACGAAGCGCTGCCCAATAGGTGGACAAACCGGAAAACCGGAGAGTCCAAACTGAAAATCAGGGAAATGGGGACCCGATATTTTTTTATTCTTCTCTATTGCCTGATCGAAAAATACTTTTCGAGAGGAGATTTTAAAAAGAAATGGTAACGTCAACCTATTAAAAAATAAGTATCAATGAAACAAACAACTGTTAATTATATTTTTTGGACATTGGCCGCAGTGTTTACTGTAGCCTATTTCTTTATGGTTTATCAATTTAGCGTAAATATACCGATGGATGATGATTTGGGCGTTTTAGGGAATTTAGTACGATTTGTTCAAGCCGAAAATAAAAATATACATGAAAAAATATCCATCATGCTGGAAAACGGAAACGGGCATAGAACGCTGTTTCTGTATACAACCGTCTGGCTGGTATATGTTATATGTGGAAATTTAAATTTTTCGGTTTGTATTTTCATCA
>JAITCT010000064.1 GCA_031282925.1 Dysgonamonadaceae bacterium
GCTTCCTCTTTTGTAAACACAAAGACACGAAAACCATGTATGAACAGTTTCTTCGTGTCTTTGCGTTTTCGTGTTTAATCTCCATTCTCCATTTATTTAATGGTGATTTTGCACGAATTCTTGATAACCACTTCGCGGGGGCATGGGCAGTTACTGTGCCGTCGGTTAGATGCTATGCTGCTGTTGCTGCTTGTCCAGGCAATTACCGGCACGACGTCGTGGAGGGTAATTTAGCGGTAAGTTTAATCTTACCTTCGCGTTCCTGTATGCATCAACACTGCCGTGAGGAACGTAAACCGCAACCTTAGTCAAATCGCTTTCGCGAAATGCACTGGAAGCCATGTTTGGAGGAGTTGGGGCATCATATTCAATAATCTTTTGCGCTTTCAGGCACAAGGGCGCGGTAGAAATATTTGGATATAAACCCTGCGCAATTGCGTTCAAAAGCTCATCTCGTCAGGGAAAGCATAATGTCTGTACCCTTGCGCTCAAATATCAATTTTTCTTCGCGAGACAACCATCCGACAGCGGCATAAATTTCTTTTTCCGTCAATTTGGTCAGTTCCCTTAATTCCTTAATACTTTTGATTCCTTGTTCGTTGAGAATTTTCCAAACGTACCCCGCATCTCCGCCGATTTTTTCTTTCATCTTTTTTCAATTATACTGAATATCATTTTATTTTTTTGTTAAGTAAGTTCCCATAATCAAGCTGCATGATTTTTAAAGTTCACATACAGGATTTATCCCACATTTGCCAAGGCTCTGTCTGCAGCGTGGAACAGATCGTCTTTGCCAATGTAATCTTGCGGTTTTACCCACTTTCCCCTGAGTATTCTCCAAAGCGTTTCCGCAGGGTTGAGATGCGGGGAGTACGGGGAGAGAAAGAAGATGAAAAGTCCTCTCTTTTCCCAAAGAGCACGGTAGCACATGACTTTCCTGGCCCGATGAATCCCCGCATTATCGGGCACGATAACGGTCTTTTTCCCGATGCGAAACGGCAAGCCGTCAGGATATTCGATGATGCTGCCGGAGCTGACGGTTTCTGTTGTGGCAAACCCGTCATAACTGGAACTCCCGTCAATGATTCCAAAGCCATTGAGCCTGAGTTTTCGACCGGAAGGGACGTAACAATCCTCTCCCCCGAACTGCCACCCGTAAGGCACACAGCCACCGGTGCATACATGAGATTCATCTCCGCAGTAAAGGTCTGTGAGGCTTTCCGTATACTGACTTTCAAGTTTCTGCAACTTCTCCCGCTTATTCGCATGGAGTTGCGGCGAGGGCTTTCCCTCCGGACGTTTGCTTATACGTTTATATCCTGCGCCAATACGGATAAAAAACGTCTGAAGGTTTCCTCCGGGGCGGTCTTGCCCGAAGATGCTTCCCATGCGGATTTCACTGCTTTTATGCCCTGCCTGCCGGCTTCGACAGCTTTGCGTATCGTTTCTTCGCCGGCTTCCCTGCCCGGGACGGTTCTCCAGGCCTGCGATGCCTGCTGAAAGGAATCCGGATACCCGTTTGGTGATTGACTGCTGGCACAAGTCTGCTTTCTCCGCTGTTTTCGGTGAACTCAGTCCTTGTGACTTTAACACTACTGCAAGGCAACGCTGGCGCAGAAAATGCGCACGGGCAGGTTGGTATCCATTCTCCGGAACGCCTGTTTGCGCCGAAGACAAATGTATCTCTTTGATCTTTCCCATAATTATCTTTGTTGTTAATACTGAAATAACGCATAGGGAGACTGAATATTATCATTTAAACTAATTTTGTTGAACTACTTACATGTTTAAGCGATTGGCAGGGGTATATTACTGATAGCGGAATGAGGTCGGTGTTCATTCATGATAACAGACCAAAAAACCTGACAATTCGTTTTTTAAGTCATCCATGTCCTCACAGAGGGCCTCCTCGATAAAATCCTCCTTAAGGGTTTTCTGGAACCGCTCCGTTTTCCCGTTAATTTGCGGGCGGTAAGGCCCGGTGTAACGGTGTTGGATGGCCATTTCCATCAACAGGCGCTCACAGGGATGCTCTTCTTTGTTTTTGGCCGCAGGGCCGCTATAGATTCTTTTTACTCTTTTTCTTTGGAAGAACTCTGTTCCCATGCAGTTTTTGTATCCCCTGATAACCGGCATCCACCATGCTTTTCGTCTCCTTTTTCAGATAAACCCTGCTGTTTTTGAACAGTTTGAAATCATGCCTGCGCCCCCTGTCAAAGGCTGTGAAAAGTATTTTCCGGCTGGCTTTGTCTGCGACAGTTCGGGACTTTTGCCCGTGACGCTTTTTCCTGCCCCAATAATTTAATCGCTGTTTTTTTTCAGGACGTTCAACCGGACTTTCCGTAACAGCTATCAACACTGTATCAAATCGGGTTTCTTCTTTGAGCAGTACCTTCCTGCCCGGCAAATGAAAACGGGAATCACCTGTCAAAATGCTCTCTGCCCCTTTTATTATCTCACAAACACGGCTTTCCGAAAGACCGTAAGTAACCCCAATATGAAACTGCGTACGGTACTCCCGACAGTACATCAGTAAAAGCGGTAATTTATCCGCTTTGCTTAATTTGGCCGGAGCTCCCCCGAAGGAATGTTTTCTCAAACCGGCTTTCGATGCATGCAACACTTCAGGCATCTGCTCAAATACCTCACCTTTGACGCCTGTTAAACGTTTAAATTTCACCATACTTATTTTTCCATATCTCTGTAAAACATGATGCAAAGATACAATCCTGGTGGATTACTTCTCTATTTTCCGAAGAAGTCTATTTTTGAGGCGCTGTTTTTTTGTTACAATTAATCCCGTCAGGGATTAAAGCCCGGTAGAAATGATTGATTCCGCACAGTACCTTCCGCATGACGTCAGTTATGCGGACACGGAGGTTATTGTGCTTGCGGAAATAATGTTGCATCTCTACGAGATGCCGGTTGGGACGGATACATTCATCTTCTACCGAACTGTGCATCTCATAGAGATGCACATCGGTTGGTGCGAGGGAACGTAAAATATATAATTCATGTAAGCCTGCTAACAATAATTTACAGTTTCTCAATCCCGATTCCCGGCAAATCGTTCAAAACAAGTTTGCCGTCCGTTACTCCGGTTCCCCGGTAAATATCGTTGCTTATCAGCAGATTGCCGTCCAAATCCGCATAATCCGCAGCAGGCGAAAGCTGGGAAGCCGCCGAGATGGCGCAGGAAGTTTCCGTCATACAGCCGATCATCACCTGCATATTTGCTGCACGGGCAACCGTCAGGATTTTCCAGGCTTCACGCATTCCGGTACATTTCATCAATTTGATATTAACTCCCGTAAACACACCTTTCAGGCGGGGAATGTCCGTCAGCCGCTGAAAGGATTCGTCGGCAAAAACCGGAAGCGGGCTGCGTTCCGTTACCCAGGCAATATCATCCGGTTTATGTTTGGACATCGGCTGTTCAATCATAACGATACCTTTCTCCTTCAACCAGTGAATCATATCCAGTGCATAATGTTTGTCGTTCCAGCCCTGGTTGGCGTCAATGGCAACGGGTTTATCCGTCACGGTGCGAATTGCTTCAATCATTTCCCTGTCATTATCGCG
>JAITCT010000261.1 GCA_031282925.1 Dysgonamonadaceae bacterium
TTATGATAAAATAGTCATAGTTACCCATTTGGCGCCTGACGGCGACGCTTTGGGTTCGTCTTTGGGCTTGTATCATTTCCTGAAAGCATTGGGGAAAAAAGACGTGCAAGTCATTGTGCCGAACGACTATCCCGTTTTTCTGCACTGGATGCCGGGCGCCAAAGGCGTGGTTAATGCGGAATGGCACGTAAAAAGTGCCGAACTTGCCATTGCATCCGCCAATTTGATTTTCTGCCTGGATTTCAATACGCCGAAAAGAATTGCCCGGCTGGAAAATCCGGTGCGGCAGTCAAAAGCCAGGAAAATATTGATTGACCATCATTTGTTGCCCGAAGATTTCTGTGATGTAACAATTTCACATCCTGAAATATCTTCGACCAGCGAATTGATTTTCCATTTGATTTACCGGATGGGCATGTTTGAATATCTCAATGCGAGCGGCGCGGAATGTATCTATACCGGCATGATGACGGATACGGGCGCTTTTACATATAATTCGGGCAGTTATGCAATCTATCATATTATCAGCGAATTACTGCAAAAAGGAATAGACAAAGACGCGATTTATTCCAAAGTATATAATCAGTGCAAGGAAGGCAGGATACGCTTGCAGGGTTATCTTTTATATGAGAAAATGAAGGTATTCGAGGAATATAAAACGTCTCTGATAACGCTGTCCGAGCAGGAACACATGCGGTTTGACCCGGAAAGGGGCGATACGGAAGGATTTGTCAACATTCCGTTAAGTATGGAGAAAATCGTTTTTTCGGCGTTTATCAGGGAAGACAAAAATATTATCCGCATCTCCCTGCGTTCCAAAGGAACGTTCCCGGCCAACCGGTTTGCGGCGGAAGTTTACGGAGGGGGCGGTCATTTGAATGCTTCCGGCGGCGAGTTTTCCGGGACCCTGGAGGCGGCGGCGGGGAAATTTGAGGAGGCTTTGCCGGCTTATTCAGAATGGATAACCGACAGCGATATGCCAAGCCCAGTGGTCCGTAAAATTGGGATGCTTAATCACCCAGGCCTCTCTTCCCTGCAGGGACGGATCGTAGGCTTTCCACCCGCAGTCGAAACGGACTAAAAAGTAATTCATCACCAAGCGTAATCCGATTCCATACCCTATGGCTATCTCCTTATAAAAGGAGTCGAATTTGAACGCCCCGTTTTCCTGGCCTTCATAATCCCTGATTGTCCAGATGTTTCCGGCGTCGATAAATGCCGCCGCTTCTAATTTCCAGAAAAACCGGCTGCGATATTCGATATTAAAATCCATCTTGACGTCGCCCGACTGATTGAAAAAGGTTGTCGAATCGACCTGCCGGTATTTTCCCGGCCCCAACTCCCGCACCGACCAGGCGCGCACGCTGTTTGCCCCTCCCGAATAATACCGCTTTTCAAACGGGAGCATCCGGCTGTTGCCGTAAGGAAAACCAATGCCGCCGCCTACCCGCCAGGCAATTGAGTTTTGTTTGTCAATGACAATCGTTCGCGCATAATTCACATCGCCTTTCACAAACTGGGCAAACAGCGTGTTGAGCAACTGGTACGAGCCTTGTGCATCTGTTTTTACATTCCTTGTTTTGTTCAGCAGATACAGCAAATTCCCCGCCGACTCCACAGAAGCGCGGAAAGAATAGGCATTCCGTTGCACCTGCGTCAGGTCAAAAGTCGTTTTCGTATAGGAATATCCGGAGCTGACAATAAACTGGTCGATGTATCCGAAATATTTGGCGCCCGAGGGCAGGCGGCTCATGAAAATCGAATCCGTTTTCGGCAGGTAAACATAATCAATGTCCAGCAAATCAAATTGATGCCTTGCTGCAAAACGTTCCTCTTTCCGCCAGGTATACTGGATTCCGCCCGAAAGCAAAGTCCTGCTGTATTCGGGGCGATTCTGGTAGTTGTAACTCAGGGAAAACGCTGTCGAAGCCCGTATATTTCTCCCTGCAAAATCATTCACGAACGGGACAACAAATTTGGGGATGTGAACCTCAGCCTCCCCGCCGATTTCCGAATAGGGATTATTAAAATTTTTGATGGTTTCGTAAGCGCCCCGCACTTTGAAATTAAACGTTTCGGAACCCCGGAAAAGATTCCGGTGGGTGTAATTTACCGACGAGGCAACCCCTAAATTGCCGGACGTGTTTGTTCCTTCAACGGAGTAAGTTACCGTTTGTTTTCCGGCGGGCATGGTTACGACATCCGCGTTTAACCGGCCGGTATCGTTGCGCAGAAATTCTTCAAAATGAATATGGACATTACTGAGGGCGTTCAAAGCCGAAAATGCGGAATAGGTTTCTTCTTCCGCCGACTGGGAATAGAGGCCCCGGGGAGTCATAAAGCAGTTGTACAGCAGCGTTTTCGCCCGGATTGAAGGTTTTTTCCCCCGGTAATAAACCGTATAGCCGCTGATGAAAAGCGAGTCGGAAGGCACATACTCTTCCGGCATATTCAATTTCAGCGGGTCAAAATCCAGGTATAAATAAATATTGTCGAAATAATATTTCCGGTGCGGAATATCCGCCGTTTTTCCCTCCGGCAACTGTTCGCGGAACAGCCTCAATTGCATGTTCAAATCAACGGAAAAGCTGTCCGAAACGCTGTCGGCAACATAGGAAATAAAATCTTTGTTGAAGGCATAATACCCGCGGTTGCGAAGAAAATCGGAAATCCGTATCCTTTCCTGGTTCAACACGTCGCGGTCAAACAGCATACCTTCTTTTACCAAAGAAGTACGCGCAGAGAGTTCTTGAGCAATCTGCACGTCTTCAATGCTCTGCGAATAATTCCGAATCCGGTAAGGCTCGTTGCCTTTGATCCGGTAAACCACATCGGCTTTTTTGTTCTTCAAACTGATTTCGGACGAAACGTCAGCATTAAGATATCCCTTGTTAACGAGCAGTTTCCTTAATTCGGAAGTTGTTTTATACACCAGCGTCGAATCGAAAATAGCAGGCGGTTCCCCTATTTTTTGGATAATCCGGTTAATCCGTTTTGAAGAGTCTTTTCCCGCCAGATTATAGAGTTGAAATTTCGTTTTGTTCAGGCCGAACATTTTATAATTGGGCAACTGCCGGACATAAGGCCTTAATTCGGCGGTTTTATAGCCGGGAACGTCCGATTCTATTTTCACTTTGTCCAGGAGATATTCCCCGTCGGGAACAAATTTGGTTGCGCTGCATGAATACAGGAACAGGATGATTAAAAACGGTAAATGTTTTTTATACAAACTCTTCATTCGATCAGTTTATTCAATAATTAATATAACAATGCCGCAATCCGGCGGCTGCGCTCTTCCGCTTTCCGCCGACAAATATACGCAAAAGTCATTACGTATGCACAGGCGCATAACAATTCTCCTGAAAAAAACCGCGCCGCGCCGTGATTGAAAGCATTTAATTATGAATTACAAATTACG
>JAITCT010000143.1 GCA_031282925.1 Dysgonamonadaceae bacterium
CAACAGGAATACAATTCCGATACTGATACATACTGTTACATTCATTGCATTTGATTTTTTATAAATGATTCGTTACTTATGCAGACAAATAAATACGGGAAATATTTTACAATCAATTACGAGTTACGTTTGCTCGTTAATTTTTTTACACGACGGCTGTATATGTAGGTGTCGGGTAATTTCCCCTTCTTGTTGTTGATAATTCCTTTTTTTGCTTTTGACTGTTAATTCCAAGAAAAGTCGTACCTTTGCCAAAGATTTACAAGACATTAAAGTTATAAGTTATGATATTCAATGAACGAATAAAACAGTTACGCGAAAACCGCCAGATTCCACAGCGAAAATTGGCGGCAGCGTTGGATATTGATACTTCTTCATATTGCAAGATTGAGCGGGGTGAACGCCGCGCTCGTAAAGAGTATATACCTATTATTGCAGAGCTATTAAAAGCCGACATAGACGAACTTTTGAGTCTCTGGCTTGCAGAACAAGTTACCTCAGTACTGGCAGACGAACAAAGGATTGCGAATAAGGCGTTGGAAATTGCAAAAATAGAAATTAATAAATAAAATAATATGGCTAAAAAAACACAAGAAATACAACTAATAAAAGCAAAACTCGTGAAATCAAAAGAGGAGTTTAAACAGCAACTCGAACAAAGAATTGCAAAAGGGCGAGAATTGTTAGCAATTACGGTACTTGCTCAAAAAAGTAATGATTATTATGGGAGGGGGAGAATAGTATATGATGAAACTGCAAAAGATAACTTTTTTGAACAGTATAAAAAGTGGACAAACTATAATGTTGAACTTCTAAATGCTTCATTTGATACTGCGAATAGCCAATACACCACAGAATATCAAAATGCAGGACGATCATTCATTTTTACCTCAAACACAGACATTATAAAAGAGCAACAAGATGAAATAAAAAGTAAAATAACTACTTTGGAAAGTTTTATTGAGAGATTGGATTTAATTTCTTGTATTGAATCAACTAATTCTATCGCAAACTTAAAAACAGAGAAACATAGTATGCAAACAAATAAAGTATTTGTCGTACACGGACATAATGAAACAGTAAAACTGAGAGTTGCAAGAACATTAGAAAAATTAGGCTTAGAGCCGATAATATTAAATGAACAAGATAATTCGGGGAAAACAATTATAGAAAAATTTGAGAAAAACAGTTCAAATGTTGATTTTGCCGTTATATTGCTAACTGCTGATGACGAAGGGAAAAGTAACGAAGAAGAAAAATATAAAAGTAGAGCAAGACAAAATGTTGTATTTGAAATGGGCTATTTTACAGGAAAATTAGGACGTAATCGAGTACTCCTTCTTTTAGAAAATGGAGTTGAAAAGCCGAGCGATTTAGACGGAATAGTTTATACGCCGATTGATGAAAACGATGGTTGGAAATTAAAATTGGTCAAAGAATTAAAAGCTGCACATTTTACAGTGAGCGCCGATAATTTATAAAATTGCGAAAAATACAAAATATGCCGCATATAATCAAAAAATCATCTGATTTAGTAACTTCCCGCGAGCAGACACGCGCAGGCTTTATCGCTTTTGCTTTAGAAAAAAATCGCCGTTCTACGCCGGTTATTGAAAGTGCAAAAGCGTTGAAAGTATTTGCTTCGAAAGCGAAAACAGCAAAGGATTTACTGAAAATTACAGAAATTCAACCGGCCTTATTGACCGCTGCAGGTTTGTCTGATAAGGCTGTCAATTATTTTACAGAAGAAGACAAAATTAAGGCAATCTCGGCTTTGATTGAAAGTTTTCTCAAACCGGCAGGCAAATATTTTGTTGATGAGGTAGTTTACAGATACTTATTAATCAAAGGCGATTCTTTAGGCGGTTCAATGCGCAATATTGTTGGTTTGATGGCTCAGCAAAAATTTGTGAGAACGTTGCTATCCAATCTTTCTGTTTCAGGTACAAACTATAAATGGCTTAACAATAAAACCAAAACTTGGGAAAGCAAACCGACAAATGATTTTTCCATAGAAGAACAATTAAAGGCATTGTCGTGGAAAAATCCGAAAGGCAAAAGTCGTATTTTAGCGTTTAATCTGAATATTCCGATTGTTAAAAACAATATTGATATTTGCCTGTTTAATGCCGACATTGAATTTTACTCAAATGGGAAAATAGTAAATAATCCCGAAAAAATCCTGATGTTGGGCGAGTTGAAAGGCGGCATTGACCCCGCAGGCGCAGACGAACATTGGAAAACAGGCAATACGGCTCTTAATAGAATCAGGGCGGCTTTTGCTCAAAACAATCTCAAACTTGAAACTTCTTTTATTGCCGCTGCCATTGAAAAGAAAATGGCAAGCGAGATTTTTGATCAGTTACAAAACAAAACCCTCTCCAATGCCGCCAATTTGACGATTGAAGAACAACTTGTAAGTTATTGTGACTGGTTATTAAAATTGTAAGCGATGAAACAATTGAGTTTATTTGAAATACCGTCCACTGCGGACAAGTGGCAAGTGCAAAATTTTTCTGCTGATAATTTTGGAGAACAATCCGCACGAATGAGTCTGGAACAAAAACTTATTGATATTACCGTTGTCTCCAATGATTTTAACCGTCAAAGCGTCAGTTATCAATTAAGTAAAAACAACTGTTTGCACCGGTGGCTAAAATACAAAGAGGGGTTTTCCGCCGATTTGGTCAAAAAACTTTTGCTGGAATTTGAGATTCAAGTAGGCGATACGGTTTTAGACCCTTTTGTCGGTTCGGGAACAACTTCATTGGTTTGTCAAATGCAAGGTATCAACAGTATAGGGTTTGATATTTTACCAATGTCTACAATTGCAATCGAGGCAAAACAATCGGTTTATCAATATGATTTGACAGAAATAAAACAACTGATTTCTGAAATCGAAAACCTGTTAATGCCTGAAAATTACAGCAAGCGAACACCGTACATTACAATTACAGACGGAGCATATCCTGAAAATACCGAAAAAGAAATTGCTTTTTTTACCGAATGGAACGAAAACAGCAAGTATTCAAAACAGGCAAAAAATCTCATAACACTCTGTATCTTGAACTCATTGGAAAAAGTCAGTTACACGGCCAAAGACGGACAATTTTTGCGTTGGGATTATCGCAGTAAAAAAATGATGGAATCGGCAGAATATCGAAAAAAAAACGGAAAAACGCCATTGGTTATCCGTTTGGACAAGGGCAATTTACCGACTTTAAAACAATCCTTATTAGAAGAACTGAACAGTGTTTTTCAGGACATTGGTTCTATTCAAAAAAATGCACGGCCAAATGAAACGAATCTGCAATTTATTCAAGGAAATGCACTTTACGAATTGCCCAAACACGAAGATAACACATTGAGCGGTGTGATTACTTCGCCGCCTTATTGCAATCGTTACGATTATACCCGAACTTACGCATTGGAATTAGCATATTTGGGCATTACAGACGAAAAAATCAAGCGACTGCGACAGGAATTACTGTCTTGCACGGTTGAAAACAAGCCTAAAATTGATTGCATAAGAGAAAACTATGCAGCATTAGGCAGAAAGAATGATTTTGACCGCATACTGAAAATCATAGTAAAAAACAAAACACTTGCTGAAGTTAATCAATCCTTATCGGACAGAAGTACGAAAGGTGATATAAACAACAAAGGGGTGTTGCGGATGGTAAACGGCTATTTTGCCGAATTGACTTTTATTTATGCCGAACTGTTCCGTCTTTGTAAATCCGGGGCAAAAGTTGCTTTTGTAAATGATAACGTGCGATATGGCGGCGAGGTCATTTCCATAGATTTTATTTCCACGGAATTAGCCGAACAAATAGGTTTTAAACCTGTAAAAATATATTCTCTGAAACAGCAGAAAGGAAACAGCAGTCAACAAATGGCAAAATTCGGGCGTGTGCCTTTGAGAAAAAGTATCACTATATGGGAAAAGCCATAGATAAATCAAAAACAATACACAAGATATGAATTTTAGGATAATTACACGGCAGCCGTATATATGTACGTGTCGGGTAATTTCCCTGATTATCCATTATTAATTGTCAATTGTTTTACCTACCTTTGCGGAAATTTTCACTCTATAACAGTTGATATTAAAAGAATTAATAGCTCCGCATCCGCAGCTGAAAGCCGCTTTAGCGCTGTTGGAGCAATCTCAAACGCCGATTTTCCTGTCCGGACTGCACGGTTCGGCGGGAAGCCTGGTTTCCGCAACGCTTTTCGCGGAATCTTCCCGTCATTTTCTCTGCATTTTGAACGACCCGGAAGAGGCCGGTTATTTCTATCACGATTGTTGCCAGGTACTGGACGGGGAAAGCGTATGGTTTTTTCCTTCGGGATTCAAACGGAGTATCCGGTACGGGCAAAAAGACCCTGCGAATGAAATTTTGCGGACAGAAGTCCTGGATCGTCTGAATGCCGGCGAAAAACCCTGCCTGATTGTAACTTACCCTGAAGCGCTGGCCGAAAAAGTCGTTTCCGGAAAGGCGCTTCAAGCTCATACGCTGACCGTTTCCCGGGGAGAAAAAATCAATACCGCATTTGTGGAGGAAGTCCTGGAATCATACGGATTCAAATGGGTGGATTATGTGTACGAGCCGGGGCAATATGCCGTCAGAGGCTCTATTATCGACGTTTTCTCCTTTTCCGGCGAATATCCTTTCCGCATCGACTTCTTCGGCGACGAGGTGGAAAGCATCCGTACTTTCGATGTGGAAACTCAACTGTCCAAAGAAAAACTGTCTTCCATATCCATTATTTCCATGCAGCCGGGCAATCGCGAAACAACGCTTTTCTCTTACCTGAACGAAAATTCCCGCCTGGTTTTCCGCAATGAAGAATGGGTTTATGAACGGATTGAGGGCCTTTGGAACGAAGAACCGGTTATTACGAACGAGGATACTTTCCGGTCGCTCGCCGAAATACGGCTTTTGCTTACGCCTGCCGGGATGATTAAAGAATGTGCCTGTAAATTCGGGAAAATACATTTAGCCTCCTCCCCTCGGGGGGGATGGGGGGGTGAAGTCTTCCAAACCGAGCCGCAGCTCTCCTTCCGCAAAAACTTCGACCTGGTAGCCTCTACCTTTAAGGAAAAAGCGGACGAAGGCTACCGGATTTACATCCTGAGCGACAACGAAAAACAGATTGCCCGAATCCGTTCCGTCTTTGACGACCGGAACGACCCTGTTACTTTCACTCCAATCCTGAAAACTTTGCACGAGGGATTTATCGACAAAACTTTACGGATTTGCCTGTTTACCGACCATCAGTTATTCGACCGCTACCACAAATACAACCTGAAATCCGAACGGGTGCGTTCGGGGAAAGTCGCTTTGTCTCTGAAAGAATTACAGCAATTCCGGCAAGGCGATTATGTTGTGCATATCGACCACGGCATCGGCAAATTCGGCGGTCTTGTACATACCGAAATCAACGGGAAAATGCAGGAAGTCATCAAATTGGTTTACCTGAACGACGACATTATTTTCGTCAGTATCCACGCCTTGCACAAAATTTCCAAATACAGGGGCAGGGATAGCGAACCCCCGCGTTTGAACAAGTTGGGTTCGGGCGCATGGGAAAACCTGAAAGAAAAGACCAAGAAAAAAGTCAAGGACATCGCCAAAGAATTAATCCTGCTCTATTCCAGGCGGCGGGAAGAAAAAGGCTTTGCTTTCTCGCCGGACACTTATTTGCAGAAAGAACTGGAGGCCTCCTTCCTTTACGAAGATACGCCCGACCAGTTAAAAGCGACCGGCGAAGTCAAGCGGGACATGGAAAGTTCCCGTCCCATGGACCGCCTGGTCTGCGGCGACGTCGGCTTCGGGAAAACGGAAGTCGCCATCCGGGCGGCGTTCAAGGCGGTCGCCGACGGAAAACAGGTCGCCGTGCTGGTGCCTACCACCTTACTGGCTTACCAGCATTTCCGTACATTTAAAGAACGGCTGGAAAATTTACCGGTTACGGTGGATTACCTTTCCCGTGCAAAAACCGCGAAGCAAACGAAAGAAATCCTTCAAAACCTGAAAGACGGGAAAATAGAAATATTGATAGGCACACATCGAATCATAAGCAAAGACATTGTATTCAAAGATTTGGGCTTGTTGATTATCGACGAAGAACAAAAATTCGGAGTAAGCGTAAAAGAAAGGCTCAAACAACTGAAAACCAATGTCGATACTTTGACATTAACCGCTACGCCCATTCCCCGTACCTTGCAGTTCAGCCTGATGGGCGCACGTGATTTGTCGAATATTTCGACGCCGCCGCCCAACCGTTACCCGATTCGGACTGAGGTACACCGTTTCGGCGGGGAAATTATCCGCGAAGCCATTAACTTTGAAATGAGCCGCAACGGCCAGGTTTTCATAATCAGTAACCGGATTTCCGGTCTGCAGGAGTTATCCGGTTTGGTTCGCAGGGAAGTTCCCGACGCCCGCGTTGCCGTCGGCCACGGGCAAATGGAGACGGCAGGCCTGGAGGCAGTCGTTATGGATTTTATTAATTACGAATATGACGTGCTGATTGCCACTACCATCATCGAAAACGGCATAGACATTCCCAATGCCAATACAATTATCATCAACAATGCCCACCATTTCGGGCTAAGCGATTTGCATCAGCTGCGCGGGCGCGTGGGACGCAGCAACCGCAAAGCGTTTTGTTACCTGCTCTCGCCGCCGCTTCACCTTTTAACTCCCGAAGCCCGCCGCCGCTTGCAGGCCATTGAGAATTTTTCGGAACTGGGAAGCGGAATCCATGTCGCCATGCAGGATTTGGACATCCGGGGCGCCGGAAACATGCTGGGAGCCGAACAAAGCGGATTCATCGCCGATTTGGGTTACGAAACCTATCAGAAAATCCTCAACGAAGCCGTCCTCGAACTGAAAAACGAGGAGTTTTCCGATTTATACAAAGATGAAAACGCTGTGGATACCGGTGAAAACTACGTGAACGACACAAATGTGGAAAGCGATTTGGAACTGCTTTTCCCGGCCTCCTATATTCCCGACGATTCGGAACGCATCCTGCTTTACAAGGAACTGGACGGCATGGAAGACGAAAGTGGCGTCGAACAGTTCCGGGGTAAATTGCAGGACCGTTTCGGGAAAATCCCCTGGCGGGGCGAAGAACTGATTCGGATTGTGCGGCTGAGGCAACTTGCGAAGAAATCAGGTATTGAGAAAATATCCCTGAAAATCGGGAAGATGACGATTTTCTTGGTAAACAAAGCCGATTCGGCCTATTACCGGAGCGAAGCCTTCGACAAACTGTTGCGGTTTATTCAAAAGAATTACAGGCGGACGCAGTTGAAAGAGCGGAACGGGCGGCGTTCGGCGACGGTTGCCGGTATTGATTCGGTGGAAAAAGCCGTTAAGGTTTTGGAAGAAATTGCAGGCTCATAGTGAAATTATGAGTAACGAGTTACAAATTACGGGGCGTAGCGTAAACACTATGCCGAACGGAGGAGTTACCGCAGTCGTCATTGTGAGCCGTAAGGCGAAGCAATCAGGAATAATGCGTGCTGGCAAAAAGTGGTCTTCTGCCGGCGGAAAACACTGTCTATCCTGACAGGTTTAACCTTTCGGGACAAATTTCAAACCGTTGCATGTTTAAATTTTTATCCCATAATTCGTAATTCCTCCCACCCAATGATCAGGGCGCACACACGGGTGCGCCCCTACGATGGTGCGGCTTTCCCCCGTCATTCGTCATTCGTAATTAAATTATCAATTTCCATTGCTCCCTCCCGGCAGGGACAATGAATTACATCCGGGCATCGTCCCGTCAGGGACGAAATATTGGTAGAAATGGTGCGGTCTCACGCCCTGCGCCCGTCCCGTCAGGGACGGTATGTGTTGCCGAAAACCCACATTCCGTCCCTGACGGGACGGTACCACCGGTGGGGATTGCCTGTTTCTACCAACATATTGTCCCATACGGGGACAAATTTCAAACCGTTACATGTTATAATTTTTTTCCCGTAATTCGTAATTCCCCCCCACCCGATGACCGGGGACACACACGGGTGCGCCCCTACGGTGGTGCGGGACGCGGCCTTGCGCCGCATTTTCTCCAACAAAACAACGGGTGCATTTCAAATACGCCCCTGTAATTCAACCGATTTGTTTATTAAAATAATAAGTATTATTTTTGCCGCAAATGAAAAACATTTTCTCCTCATACTGCAACTGTTTTTTGCCTGCGCACTGCGCAAGCGGGCGTGCCGGGCTTTTGGAAAGTATTGATACAGGTTGCAGGAAGGCAAAAAACAATTCTCCACTCAAATGGGTTGCCGGATAAAAATTCCTTTGTAAATTTCACAAT
>JAITCT010000155.1 GCA_031282925.1 Dysgonamonadaceae bacterium
TAAAATCCTCCTTAAGGGTTTTCCGGAACCGCTCCGTTTTCCCGTCGGTTTGCGGGCGGTAAGGCCGGTGTAGCAGTCTTTGATGGCTATTCCGGCAACAGGCGCTCAAAGGGATGATCCCCTTTGTTTTTTTGCCGCAGGGCCGCTGTCGAACTCCGCCCCGCTGTCGGTGATCACGGCCTCAACTTCCGGACCGTACTGCCGCCTGAGGATATTAAAGGCTTTCAGGGTGGCAAACATCACGGTAAGAGCCTTTTTGTCCTCGGGTACCTCCCCCTGGGCCGGACGGCTGTAACCGTCAACCGGCCCGGGCAGGTGACAGGTGCGCCCGGGACGGGCGGGAGTGATTCCCTTGGACAGCTGCCGGCAGTCAATATGCACTGATTCCCCGATTCTGTTCATGACAATTTTCATCCGTTCCCGTTTTTGAACCCGGTGTAATCTGTTCGGTCCATGCCGCCTGCAGATGTTGCAGATGGCGGTCGGGCCGGGAACAGAGGCAGCATTTTCCCGCAATATGTCCCGTATTTCACAGCGGCTGTCGCCCTGCCGGTGAAGATTGATAATGCGTTCTCCGGTTTGCAGGTCAACACGGCGCGTACGGTACTCGGCCCACGCCGTTGCGGAAAGCGAATCGGGACCGGGATCCTGCCGGCAGCGGTGGTAAATTTTCATGAAGTTCCGGCGGGAGAACCCGTGATAAGGGCAAAAGTCTTTAACGGTCTTGAAGGCAGTACTCTCTCTGCGTTTGATCCGTTCGTACTCCCCGATGCAGCTCTGTATCCGGCGGGCAGGAGTTTGCGACAGTAATGTTGAATCTGTCATTTTTTTCGTTTTTACATGTTTGTTATAAAGGCAGCAGCATGTAACAAATTATTTGACTTTTACAGCAATGATGCGGTGGGGTCATGGGATTCCCGCCTGCGCGGGAATGACGGGATTCACAACCGCGATGCGACAATTTGAATTACCTTAAGTTTGCAGAAAAAAATCTGAGGTTAAATTTATTACTTTTGTTGTAAAAAAATTGGATTTAACCCACTGACAGAGGTAAACTGATTGAAATGTCGGACTTTTAAGTCTATGGGTGAATCAGACCTCTGTCAGTCAAGCTGAAGGATACTGAATAGAATCTTAGGCAATGAAGCCTGTTTAAGGTTATAGTAGCATCAGCTTTCGGTTAAATCCAATCTGAAAATTAAAGAACAAAAGTATGGAAAAAAATTATTTATCGGTATTGATTTTTCAAAAAAGACGTTTGATGTGTTGATAATTAAGCGCAATCAGATGAAAGAGGTTAGCTGCCGAAAGTTTAATAACGGCAGGGCAGGCTGTTCACAACTGTTATCCCTGATTAAAGAACAGGGAAGTCATGTAAGGGAAGAATGGCTGTTTTGTGGAGAATATACCAGGCTGTACAGTCTGTTATTGAGTGAATTTTTGATTAAAAAAGGATTGTTTATGCGGCTGGAAAATCCGTTGCAAATCAAACTCCCGACAGGTATAAAGCGGGATAAAAACGATAGGACAGACAGGCGGGATATTGCTCTGTATGCTCACCGGTATAAGGAAAAATGCCGGAAATAACAGAATCTTCGGAGAATCTGAAAGAGAACTGTATGCCGGTTGGTTCCATTAAGGGGGGGGAGCTCTCATCAATACGGTTGCCTTTCCTGTTGCCACTCAAAAATTCACCCGTTTTACCGACAGCTGGCAGTTTGCCTGTTATGCTATGGTGCCATTGGGTTCCCAATCCGGCACTTCGATAAAAACAATGCCTCATGTGAGTCATTTGGCCAGTAAGAAAATAAAAGTTTTACTTACCAGGGCTGCTTTATCTGCCATAAGACATAATACAAATATCGGACACTGTTATCTGCGAAAAAAAGCAGGGAGAAAGCAGGAACGGTTAATTGTAAACAGCGTAAGAAACAGGTTAATTCATCGTATTTTGCAATTGTTAGAAGTAGAAATTTTTATCAGGTTGACTGTAAAAATTCGTTGGATAAAAAAAGTGCATGAATATTGACATTTTTATGGAAAATAATTTGGATTGGAACATAGA
This sequence comes from Dysgonamonadaceae bacterium, assembly GCA_031282925.1. Lineage (GTDB taxonomy): Bacteria > Bacteroidota > Bacteroidia > Bacteroidales > Azobacteroidaceae > Azobacteroides. The sequence continues at coordinate 2,066 of JAITCT010000155.1, forward strand.
ATTCACCCGAGCTAATGACAGCAACATTCGCAAAATTTTTATACTTTTGCACCGCCAAAGATTTAAAGATTCAAATGCACCCTTTTAAATCTTTAATTTTTTAAATTATTAAATCATTTAATCTCATGAAACTTTTTTTATTAGATGCTTACGCATTGATATACAGGTCTTACTACGCATTTATGAAAATGCCCCGTATTAATTCCAAAGGATTTAACACTTCTGCCATACTCGGATTTGTGAACACTTTGGAAGAAGTCCTGAAAAAAGAAAATCCTACGCATATCGGTATCGCTTTCGACCCTCCCGGGCCGACTTTCCGCCATGAGGCGTATGAACAATACAAGGCCCAGCGTGAAGAAACGCCCGAAGTAATCCGGGCTTCCGTCCCGATTATCAAAGAGATTGTCGGCGCTTACCGGATTCCGGTTCTTGAAGTTCCGAATTACGAAGCCGACGATGTAATCGGAACTATTGCCAAAAAAGCGTCCTCCGCTTACGAAGTTTTTATGATGACTCCCGATAAGGATTATGGGCAACTGGTGGATAAAAATATTTTTATGTATCGTCCGAAATACGGAAGAAATGATTTTGAAATATTGGGCGTGGAAGAAGTCCAAAAGAAATACGGCCTGGAAAATCCTCTGCAGATGATTGATTTTCTCGGATTGATGGGCGATAAATCGGATAATATTCCCGGATGCCCCGGCGTGGGAGAGGTTACGGCTCAAAAATTAATTGCTCAATTTGGGAGCATCGAAAATCTTCTGGCAAATACCGGCCAACTGCAAGGTTCGCTCAAAACCAAAATTGAGACGAACAGGGAGATGATTGTTTTCTCTAAATTTTTGGCAACCATTAAAACGGATGTTCCCATTGATTTTAATCCCGATGAATTGCTCAGGGAAGAGATAGATGAACCTGCACTCCGGAAAATTTTCGACGAACTGGAATTTCGCCAACTTTCGGCGCGAATTTTCGGTGAAACGAAAAAACCGGTTGTAGCGGCGCTCCCCAAACAACCTGTCCAGTTCTCCCTTTTCGACGATTTGCCGGCCGAAACGCCGGTAAAAACCGAAACCGGCTCATTTGAAAGTTACCGGACAGTTCCTCATCATTATTTCTTATTAGATAAAACGGAAGAAATCCTTGATTTCATCGAAAAAATAAAAGCACAAAAATCGGTGGCGTTTGATACGGAAACAACCGGTATTGACCCGTTGACTGCGGAATTGGTCGGCATGTCTTTTGCTTTGAAAGAAGGGGAAGCCTGTTTCGTTCCAGTTCCGACCAAGCGCGAAGAAGCGCAGAAGCGCGTCCTGTTGTTCAAAGAAGTACTGGAAAGCCCCGATATTTTGAAAACCGGACAAAACATGAAGTTCGACATGAACGTGCTGAAAAAATACAATGTTTATGTTGACAGTCCGATGTTCGACACTATGGTTGCCCATTATTTGCTGAATCCCGAATACCGCCACAACCTGAATTATTTGGCCGAAACGTATTTGCATTATCAAACGATTCACATTGAAGAATTGATTGGCGCAAAGGGGAAGAACCAGTTGAATATGCGGCAGGTTCCCGTTGAACAACTGGTGGATTATGCCGCCGAAGACGCCGACATTGCCTTGAAACTGAAAACCATTTTTGAAGACTTAATCGAAAAAAATAATTTTTCCCCTTTGCTTTATGAAGTGGAAATGCCTCTGGTAAAAGTTTTGGCCGATATGGAAGAAGCCGGCGTCAGGCTGGACGTTGCCGCGCTGAAACAGTCATCCGAAGGATTGGGCAAATATTTGCTGGAAATTGAGAAAACCGTTTATGAAATGTCCGGCGAGGAATTTAACATTAGTTCGCCGAAAATGGTCGGCGAAGTTTTGTTCGACAAACTGAAAATTATCGAAAAGCCCAAAAAGACCAAATCAGGTCAATATACAACCGGCGAAGAGGTGTTGGAAAACCTGAAATC
>JAITCT010000169.1 GCA_031282925.1 Dysgonamonadaceae bacterium
ATATACCGCTCTCGAAGTATATTTGAATAGCTTGGCCGGCGAGACGATTGATTTGGATTTCACTTCAATTCGAAAAATAGAGAATGAAAATCCTTTGAAAATTACAAAAGCCGGAAATCAGTTGTATGTCATATCCGGTCAATCGCAGGTTTCAGGAATCAGGATTTTTAATTCCCTCGGGCAGAATCTGATTGCAAAAAAAGGAACGATTACTTCGGTTGATATTTCCGGTTTACCTGCCGGCATATACATCGCCGAAGCTACATCAGCCGACAACCGGCAGAAAATATAGAAATTCAATAATTATTAAATGATTGTCTCATGTCAGTCCCGCGTAGGCGGGAATCCTATGCAAAAATGTGCGAATTTACATGAGATTCCCGCCTACGCGGGAATGACAAAATACAACAATTTGAATTCACCTAATAAAATATTATAAAAATGGAAAAAAGATTGTTCATTTCAGTTATCACATTATTTGTATTAAGTTTAAGCGCTTTTGCGCAATACCCCAAAATCACTCCGGAAGTAGCCGCTCAATCCGACGCGCTTCTTCATGAAGCCCAGGCTGCATCCGATGCGGCTTGGGCTAAAGCATTGCCTGTCATCGAGAAAGAAGCTCAGGAAGGGCGGCCTTATATTCCCTGGGCCGCCCGTCCTACCGATTTGCCGCAAGCCGCTATCCCTGCTTTCCCCGGAGCGGAAGGCGGAGGTAAATACAGTTTCGGCGGACGAGGAGGCAAAGTCATTGTAGTCGCAAATCTGAATGACAGCGGTCCCGGTTCGTTCCGCGACGCTTGCGAACAAGGCGGAGCGCGGATCGTCGTATTCAATGTGGCCGGCATCATCCGCCTGGCAAGTCCGGTCATTATACGCGCACCGTACATTACCATTGCCGGACAAACAGCTCCCGGCGACGGCATTTGCATCGCAGGAGAAACCGTTTGGTGCAACACCCACGATGTAGTCATCCGCCACGTTCGTTTCCGCCGCGGGGAAACCTGGGTGGGACGCCGCGATGACTCCTTCGGCGGAAATCCCGTAGGAAACATCATGATCGACCACGTTTCGGCAAGTTGGGGACTGGACGAAAACATCTCATTCTACCGTCACATGTTCAACCCGGGCGACGGATCGAAAGAACAGAAACTCCCAACCGTAAACGTAACTATCCAAAATTCAATCTCTTCGCAAGCATTGGATACTTACAACCACTCTTTCGGAAGTACGCTCGGAGGTGAAAACAGCACTTTCATGCGTAACCTTTGGGCGAACAATACCGGGCGCAATCCGTCCATCGGTTGGAACGGCGTTTTCAATTTCATCAACAACGTAGTATACAACTGGGTACACCGTTCGGCCGACGGCGGCGACTACACAGCCCTCTTCAATTTCATCAACAATTATTACAAACCCGGCCCCCTGACTCCGAAAGATGCACCGATCGGACACCGCATCCTGAAACCCGAATCGGGCAGAAGCAAACTCGGTTATTATGTTTTCGGCCGCGTTTATGCCAACGGAAATATTGTTGAAGGTTTCCCGGAAGTAACAGCCGACAACTGGGCCGGCGGTATTCAGGTGCAAAACCAGCCCGACACCAAAGGTTACACTGCAAATATGAAGTGGAATCAAGCTTTCCCGATTGAAAATCCGTTCCCCATTATGGACGCGCAAGTAGCTTACGAATTTGTGCTCAACAATGCCGGCGCTACTTTCCCGAAAAGAGATATTGTAGATGAACGAATCATCAAGCAAGTTCGTACGGGAGAAGTCTATTACGATAAAAGCGTAAAACCCGAAGAATTTTATCAATTCGAGCATCGCCGTTTGCCGGCCGATTCATATAAACACGGAATCATTACCGACGTACGGCAAGTAGGCGGTTACCCCGAATACAAAGGTGTTCCGGTAAAAGACAGCGACAACGACGGCATACCCGATGCCTGGGAAAAGAAATACGGCTTGAATCCGAACGATCCCTCCGATGCTGTCAAAGACCTGAACGGCGACGGATACTCTAACATCGAAAAATATATCAACGGTATCGATCCTACCCAAAAAGTGGATTGGACGAAACCGGAAAATAATAAGGATACCCTCGCAGGGAAAAAGAGTTTGATAAATACTTAACCCCCGGAGCTTGGGGCAGCGCGATTGAACAATTTACTGCGGCAAGTCCCCCCTTTAGGGGGTTAGGGGGTAAAATTAAAACAAACAAATATGAAGAAGATATTATTATTTATTAGCGCTACTTTCTTTGCATTCTGCAATTTGTACGCTCAAAACAATGACGCAGCATACACAAAAGTCCTGACAGACAGGGCGCAAAAGATTGTCAACACCTTGGGAATCGAGGACGGGGAAGCGTATCGACGAGTAACGGAAACGCTCGTAAACCAATACAAATCCATTGGTTTCATCTACGACAGCCTCTCCGTCGATGTACGCGAACAAAAGCTATACAATCTGCACTGCGAATTTATCGGTAAACTGTCTGCCGACCTCAGCCCCGAACAAATCGTCAAAGTGAAAGACGGCATGACTTACGGCGTTGTAAAAGTAACTTACGATTCCTATTGCGACATGATTCCTTCGCTGAAAGAGGAAGAAAAACGGCAACTCATGGCCTGGTTGGTTGAAGCCCGCGAACACGCCATGGACGCTCCTTCATCCGGCAAAAAACACGAATGGTTCGGCAAATACAAAGGTAAATTCAACATCTACCTATCCCAAAGAGGTTACGACAGCAAAAAAGAACGCAAAGCTTGGGAGGAACGGTTGAAAAAAACGAATAAATAAGATATAGAAGTTTTTATGATTACCCCCCGCCCCCTAAAGGGGGAGCTTGGGGCAGTGCGATTGAATATTTTGCTGCGGCCAAATCCCCCCTTTAGGGGGTTAGGAGGTATATTATTTATTTCGTATCTCTAAAATTACAAATATGAAACATTCACGTTTAACAAACACCCGGACGAGGCTCTCGTTTACTCGTTTACTCGTCAACTCGTTTACTTATTTATTCACAATGCACCTCGCAGCCTCCGCCCAAACGGATTCCCTGCCCCACTACCTGAAAATCGCGGCAGAGAACAATCCGGGGGTGAAAGCCGGTTTCCTGACCTATCAGGCAGCCTTGCAGAAAATCCCGCAGGCAGGCGCCTTGCAGGACCCGCAGTTAGACGTGGGCTTTTTCCTCCAACCGATGGAAATCATCGACGGGAAGCAAGTTGCCGACATCAAACTGATGCAGATGTTTCCATGGTTCGGCACAAAGAAAGCCGCCCGGACGGAAGCCCAACACATGGCACAAATGACTTTCGAGCAGTTCCGCGAAACGCGCGATAAACTCTTTCTTGACGTTTATACCCAGTGGTTCACGCTTTGCCGCCTGCAACAGCAATTAGTTAACAGTTTGGAAAATAAAAAATTACTTGTGCATTTGGAAGAATTGGCTTTGCGGAAATTCACTGCGGGCAACGCCGCACCTGCGCCGTCGGGCGAAAAGCAAAAAGCGAAAAGCGAAGGAAGCAGTACGGCAGCCAATAACAATATGTCGGGAATGAACATGAATATCCCCCCTTCGCCTTCGGCCATTAGCCCTTCGCCGCAAATGTCCTCAATGCCGCAAATGCCGCAGGGAAACATGAGCGGCATGTCCGGCGTCCTGCAAATACGCCTCGAAATAGCGGAGATAGACAATAATATGGAAAATATCCGGTCGGAAATACAGGCCGGGAAAGCGAAATTCAACGCCCTGCTGAACCGCCCTGCCGAAAGCGACGTCCAAGTTCCCGATACCTTGAAACAAATCCCCTTCCTTTTGGATATTTCCGAAGCCAAGACCCTGATAGCAGCCCGAAATCCCATGCTGGGCATGATTAGCGAAGAAGAATCGGCCTACCGGGCAAAAGCCGAAATGGACAGGAAAATGAGTTACCCGATGTTCGGTATCGGCCTGCAATACATGCTTGTCAATAAAAAACCGGCAAATCCGGCGGCAGACGACGGCATGGGCGGCATGAGCAATACAGCCGCCATGAACGCCATGAACGGACGGGACATGATTATGCCGATGCTGTCAATCACTGTCCCGGTTTACAGGAGCAAATACAGGGCGCAACAACGGGAAAACGCTTTTTTGCAGCAGGCAAGCCGCGAAAAGTATATGGATACCCAAAACATGCTCGAAGCCGAACTCCACCGCACGAAGCATCAATTAGACGCCGCCGCGCGGCAAATTGCCCTGTACCGGAAACAGACGGAACTTGCACAAACAACTTTCAACCTGATGATTCGGGAATTTGCATCAGGCACGAACGATTTGTCAAACGTGATTCAAGTGCAACGCCAACTGCTGGATTATGAACTGAAAACAGCCGAAGCCGTTGCCGATTACAACACAATGGTTGCCAATATTCAAAAATTAATGAGTAAACGAGTTGACGAGTAAACGAGTAAACGAGAATCGTATCAAATTTTCCTGCGCCTGTCACAACTCGTCAATTGAGTAAACAAGCAAACGATGTGCGGCGATTCTCGTTTACTCGTTAACTTGTCAACTCGTTTACTCAATTAATGAGCTGACAGGCGCAGGAAAATTTGATACGCCTCTCGTTTACTCGTTAACTTGTCAACTCGTTTACTAAAAACAAACAAACATGAAACTAAAAAACATCATCTACGTACCGATTCTCGCAGCGGGAATCTTCCTCGGTTGGCTGATATTCGGCAACCGCGTAGCGGAACAAGTTTCCGAAAACGAACCGCAACCGCAAACATGGACCTGCTCCATGCACCCGCAAATCCGGCAAGACCACCCCGGCAAATGCCCCATCTGCGCAATGGATTTAATACCCG
>JAITCT010000203.1 GCA_031282925.1 Dysgonamonadaceae bacterium
CCTGAAATTGAGGTTTTCAACCGCGATAATCTGTATGAACGTATCAATGGGGCTGCACCTCTGTTTCTGGAAAATAATTTTCAGGAAATGACGAGTATGGTTTATACCAAAGGCGAAGATTACATCACGATTCAAGCCTACCGCCACGCCACGCCGGAAGACGCTTTCGGCATGTATGCTTCCGAACGTTCAACGGATATGACTTTTTATCCGGGCATTGGCGGCGAAGCGCAAGGAGATGACTATGGCTTGTATTTCTTTTCCGGTTGCGTGTATGTGAAAATTTCCGCAAGCAATGAAGGCGCAGATTTTACTTCCGCCATGCAGCAGATAGCTAAAGGTTTAGCGAAAAAGACAGATCCGGATGCAAGCTATCCGCCTGTTTTTGCCGAATTTCCGAAACAGGGAGCGCTTCCTCATACGGAGGCTTATATTACAAGCAATTACATCGGTCATGAATTTCTAAAACCGGTTTATACCGTCAATTACGAGACAGGCGGTAAAAAATTTCAAGTTTTTGTGCTGGATGCAAAAACCGCAGAAAATGCGAAAAACATTCTGACTGCTTATTTTACATTTGCCAAGCAAACGGCGGAATTTTCCGAAGGTAATTTATCAGTCAATGACCGTTACAATGGATCTATTCCGTTGATTTGGAAAGGGCAGTATATCATCGGTGCATTTAATGAGCAGGGAGTGGAATTTCCGAAGGAGATTTACGGGTTTTTGGAAGCATTTTTCCGGCCGTAAATCACATTTTGAAGAAAGTTACGAGTTATACCGTTTACTATAACTCGTAACTCAAGGAATCACAAAATGACCATGTTAAACCGGGAATTTTCTCAAAATAAGCGCTTAAAAATTCAGAAAATATAACGAACTCCCACCTGCAAGTTCCATGTTGCAGATACGGAAGCCGGATCCTGGTAAGGCCCGTTGATATTCCCAAGGGAAACGACAGGCTTTCCTGTTTCTTCGTCACGCTTTTCAAAGTTCAAAGGGGTAACGTTCTGCGCAACGGATATCCGGTTGACGCCCCATGAAGAATTGAGTAAATTCGGCAAATTCAATACGTCTATACTTAGCTGGATTGCATTTTGCCTTCCGCCCACGTTCAGGAAAAAATCCTGCAGGAAACGGAAGTCGAGTTGATGGTAAAACGGCTCGCGGGCGGCATAGCGCTTTGCATATTCGCCGGCGTGTTTCGACAGGTAGGGATCGGCGGCGGCATAAGCGAAATACGCGGTAGCATCCTCGTCGCTCCAAACAAAGTCTTCTTTGCTGCGGGGAATATACATCAAGTCGTAACTCGCTCCGTCGCCGTTGGCGTCGCCGTGGTAAAGGTAGGAGAAAGCCCGTCCGCTGCAACCGGTGTAAAACGCGGAAAAAGTCGACCGGAAGTGGCCGGCATAGTCAATCCGGTAGGCAGCCGAAGCAATGATACGGTGAGGTGTGTTGTTCATCGAAAAGCCCATTTCATCGGAATTGGGCGAATCGGCAATGGCACGGGTGCTCCATTCCGAAAACGGGTCGGAGCCGTTCTTGCCCGTTACCTCTTCCGCATGGCTGAACGAGTAGGCCACCGTTCCCGAAAAACCGCCGTACTCGGGAAAGGTTAGCCGCACCGACCCAAGAGCGCCCCATCCTTTGCCGGTATTGCGCAGGGCAATGACGTCGCCGTATGGGGACGTAAAGTACTTGTTGCCTTCCTTCCAATAGGGACGTTTATTGTCGCCTTCCAGTAAGAAATCTTCGGTGTCATTCAGGTTAATGTTTTCAAAGCGGATGGCATGAATGTCTTTGGAATAAGTCCCAACCAGCGTTAACATAAAGTTTGCCGGCAGGCGGATATCCGCCCCCACGCTGGCGCGCAGCACTTGCGGCAGCTTGAAGTCTTTGTCGATAAAGGTAAGGTTGCCCCCCTCGGCGTTTGCTTTCGGGAAAATACCGGAAAGTTCGGGATATTTCTCCTTGTTCAGCAGCTCGTAAACATCTTTGGCAAAAGGAATTTGAGCCAGCGCTTCCCTGCCTTTTTCGTCTGTGGAATTAAGTATCAACTGATATTTCAACATGCCGCTGTATTGTATCTGGTTAACAAACCATACGAGTGGGACGCGGCCGGTGAAGATGCCCACGCCGCCGCGCAGTTTGACGGATTTATCGTCCGTCAGGTCATAGTTGAATCCGATACGGGGCGAGAAGAGCGCCCTGTCTTTCGGCCAGGTGGAAAGGTCAACCGTTTCCCCGTTCCGGAACGTTACCTTTCCCAGAGCGGGATTGCCCGTTGATTCGGAGAGATACGCAGACACGTCCATCCGCAGGCCGTAAGTCAGTTTGAAGGCCTCGCTCAACTGCCATTCGTCCTGCGCGTATGCCGAAAACTGTCCGAGCGAAAACTCGGAACCCGCATCCGTATATCCGTTAATCGGATAAGTGAAAGCAAAATTCAAGGGATGATAATCATGGCTGTATGCTTTGCCTTCGCCTTCGCCGTTGGCATAGCGTTTGAAAGCATCCAGGTTATAGAAGCGGTAATAGCCGGTTCCCTGCCGCCAGTAGTTGTTCAGCAAATACTGGCTTTCGTATGACAGGCCGCCGGTAACAGTGTGCCGCCCCCGGCGGTAAGTTACGTTATCGGTAAGAATCAGCGTGTTGTTCCTGACGGAATTGTTGCGGGAATACATTTCGTAGCCTGCCGACATCAATACATCCGTTTCCGAATTGTCCATAATATCTATAAACGGGAAAATGGCGCTGCCGGACTGCCGCGCCTGGTCATAATAAGTATAGGCGGCAAGCAGTTTGTTGGACAGAACGCCGGAAAAACTGCTGTTCAGTTCGGCGGTAAGCGAATGAAGGACGCCGGGGGTGGTATATTGCGAGTTTTCAAACGACATGCCGCCCTCCCTTGCATGGCGTTCGCGGGTAATTTGCGGACGGGCGTCGTCGGCAGAGTGGGCGCGATTGGTGCTTTCCGATTTGGAATAATTGTAGCGGAAAGAGGCCTTATGCTTTTGGTTGATGTTCCAGTCTATTTTCGCGAGCAATTTGCGGGCGCTTTCGTTGTCGCCGCCCCAGTTTTCATAGCGTCCGGTCTCGTACTTGTACCGGTCGCTCAGGAGTTTGGAGAAGTCATCCAACGCCTGTGCGGTTACGTTTTTGCTGACGTTGGGATTTTGCGGGTCGCGGCCTTCGTCTTGGGCGAGGAGCGTATTGCCCGGCGTGAGGTTGTTTTCCATCTCGGCGTTCACGAAAAAAAAGAGTTTGTTGCGAACAATCGGGCCTCCGACAGACAGGCCGTACACTTGCCGTTCGGCCTCACTGGTAAGCGTTGTGTTGCCGATTTTCGTACCGTTCATGTCCTGGTTGCGGAAAAACGAGTAGGCCGAGCCGTGCAGGTCATTGTCGCCCGATTTGGTAACAACGTTCACGCCGGCGCCCGTAAAATTGGACTGCCGCACGTCGAACGGGGCGACCGCCATTTGCATTTCTTCAACGGCTTCCATGCTGATCGGGTCGGAGCTTGTGGCGCTCGGGCCGGGCATGGGATTGTCGTCCAGCCCGAAATTGTTGTTGAAATTCGCCCCGTCAACAGTGATGTTGGTCGTATAGGCGGGTCGTCCGCCGAAAGAACCGGTACCCGAAGCGTATGGCGACAGTTTGGTATAATCGCTCAAACTCCTGCTCACGGAAGGAATCAGCGACATCGTGCGGCTGTTGATATTGGTCATGGAGCCGGTTTTGTTGCCGGCGAATTTTGCACCCCTGGCCGCAACGACAATCTCGTCCAGCACTTGATCGGATTCGTCCATCCGGATATCCAGGACATACTCTTCTCCCAGTTGGAGATAAATTTCCTTTTGGGTAAAATCGCCGTAACCGAGATAATGCACTTCGGCCCTGTAAGGCCCGCCCGTTCTCATTCCCTGTACGGAATAGCGGCCTTCGCCGTTGGTTATGGCCCCATAGACGGTTCCCGAAGGTTCGTGCGTTACCGTTACCGTTGCTCCCGGCAGGGATTCCCTGCCGTCCGAGATGCGTCCGCTCATGCCGGACGTAGTTACCTGTGCAAATGTTGCCGTACTTGCCATAAGGATTATGGCGGCATGTAGAAATCTTAATGTACTCATTTTATTCATTCGTCAATAGTAAATTTTTTAGGATGTTTTGCCCTGATATGATAATAATATTGTTTGATTTCGTCAATGTCCCGTTTTTCGTTCCCTGTCGGATAAAAATTTTTGATTACCCCTACTGTTTTCCGGGAATAATCAAGATACGCAAGGGTAATCGGAACCCCCGCATTCAAAGCGATATAATAAAATCCGGTTTTCCACTTCGCACTTTTTCCCCGTGTGCCTTCGGGCGTAACCGCTAACTGGAAATGCTTGCCGGAATGAAACAAAGCCACCATTTGTCCGGTGATAAACGATTTTTTCTTCCTGTCCACGGGGATTCCGCCCAAAGATTTGAAAATCAGGTTCATCGGAAAGAAAAACCATTCTTTTTTCATTAAAAACCGAATCGTTCTTCCTGTGGACTTACAGAAAATAATGCCAAGTATAAAATCCCAGTTGCTGGTATGCGGAGCTACACAAAGCACACATTGCGGAGGAATTTCTTCATTCAGTGC
>JAITCT010000221.1 GCA_031282925.1 Dysgonamonadaceae bacterium
AGGGCAAACGCATCTTATGAATTATATGATACACAAATTCGATTTCCTCGTCATCGGCTCCGGCATTGCCGGAATGAGTTATGCGCTGAAAGTGGCCGATAAAGGGCGTGTTGCACTCCTTGCCAAGACGACTTTGGAAGAGGCCAATACTTTTTATGCGCAAGGTGGAATTGCATCGGTTACTCTTCCGTGGGACGATTTTGAAAAGCATGTTCGGGATACGTTGATTGCCGGTGATGGAATATGCGACAGGCAAGTTGTGGAAAAGGTTGTCATGGAAGCTCCCCGGCAAATCAAGGAACTGATTCGATGGGGCGTGGATTTCGACAAAGACAAGGAAGGCGCATTTGATTTACACAAAGAAGGCGGCCATTCCGAATTTCGCATCCTGCATCATAAAGATAATACGGGACAGGAAATTCAGAAAAGTCTGATTAACGCCGTGAAACATCATCCGAACATTACCGTTTTTCACCACCACTTTGCCATTGAGATACTTACGCAACATCATCTGGGAATAAAAGTAACCAAAGACACGCCCGATATCGAATGTTACGGCGCTTATGCATTGGACGAAAAAACAAATGAAATCCATACTTTCCTGTCCAAAGTTACCATGATTTGTACCGGGGGAATAGGGAATATTTACCAAACGACAACCAATCCGATTGTCGCCACAGGCGACGGAATCGCTATGGTTTACCGCGCCAAAGGTTTGGTCAAAGATATGGAATTTGTGCAATTCCATCCGACTGCTTTGTACAATCCGATAGAACGGCCTTCTTTCCTGATTACGGAAGCCATGCGCGGTTACGGAGGTATTTTGAAAACGCACAGCGGCAAAGAATTTATGCAGAAATACGATGCTCGCGGCTCACTGGCGCCGCGCGATATTGTGGCGCGCGCCATTGACAACGAAATGAAAAGCAGCGGAAGCGACTTTGTGTATTTGGATGTAACGCACAAAAACGCCGAAGAAACCAAAAATCAATATCCGACTATTTACGAAAAATGTATGAGTGAGGGCATTGACATCACGAAAGATTACATTCCGGTAGCTCCGGCGGCGCACTATCTTTGCGGGGGAATCGTGGTAGATACGGACGCACGGACTACGATTAACCGTTTGTATGCCGCCGGCGAATGTTCGCGCACGGGGCTGCACGGAGCCAATCGTCTGGCGTCCAACTCCCTGATTGAAGCGATTGTATATGCCGATGCTGCAGCCAAACATTCGCTTGCCCACCTGCACGAATATTCGTTCAACGACCGCATTCCCGTCTGGAACGACAAAGGAACTTCCCTGACCGAAGAAATGGTATTAATCACTCAAAGCGCCAAAGAAGTCGGTTCGATTATGAGCAACTACGTCGGGATTGTCCGTTCCAACTTGCGTTTGGAACGTGCTTTTGAACGTTTGGAAATTATTTATCGTGAAACTGAAAACCTCTTTATCCGTTCTACGGTTTCAAAAGATATTTGCGAATTGCGTAATATTGTGAATGTCGGTTATTTGGTTATCAAGCAAGCGATGGAGAGGAAAGAAAGCAGGGGATTGCATTATACGATTGATTATCCTCGAAAAAACTCTTAAACACGAAGTTTCACGAAATTTTAACTCTCGTTACTCCGTGAAACTCCGCGTAAAAATCAATAATTAGTTTTCCGCAACTCAAAATAAGCTTTTGGATGCAAACAAGCCGGACAAGTTTCGGGAGCATTTGCTCCTGTGTGTACATAACCGCAATTCCGGCACTGCCATTCAACTTCCGTTTCTTTTTTGAACGCAGAACCGTCAGACAGGTTGGCCAATAATTTCCGGTAGCGGATTTCATGTTGCATTTCTACTTTGCCAATCATTTTGAAAGCTGTAGCCACCTGCGGAAACTCTTCCTCACGGGCAACTTTTTCAAATTCGGGATATAAAGTATCCCATTCTTCATTTTCGCCGGCTGCCGCCGCTTCAAGATTTTCCTCCGTTGTACCGATAATTCCCGCAGGATAGCTTGCCGTAATCTCTACCATGCCGCCTTCCAAAAATTTGAAGAAGCGTTTTGCATGTTCTTTTTCCTGTTCAGCCGTTTCGAGGAATATTCCCGCAATTTGTTCATAACCCTCCTTTTTTGCCACACTTGCAAAAAAGGTGTAGCGCGTTCTTGCCTGGCTTTCACCGGCAAATGCTTTCAACAAATTCTGTTCTGTCTTTGTTCCTTTAATACTTTTTTCTGCCATAATTTTAAAATTTAGAAGTTAATTAAAATAAGCTATTTATACTGTTAAGTTGCAAATATAGGTGTTTTTCAGCAACAAACCAATCATTTTTTTCTATAATCCCATTGAAATTTTCAATATATGGATTTTACAGCCCAAACAACCTTCGGGCATTACCGGTAGTCTTTTCAGCGACGGTTTCAAGAGGAAGGCCGTAAACTTCCGCCAGTTTCCCGGCAATATGGGGCAAATAAGCCGGTTCATTCCGCTTTCCCCTGTGCGGAACCGGGGTAAGATAAGGTGCATCCGTTTCCAAAAGAATGCGCTCTATGGGAAATAGAGCCAGATAATCCCGAAAGGCAGCATTTTTATAGGTAATAATGCCGTTAATACCAATCATAAAGTTCTGCAAACGGGCAATTTCTTCCAATTCCTCGCACGAACCGCCGAAACTGTGAAAAACACCCCGCAATTTGTCAGCACCAACCTTACGGATACTCTCAAAAACTTCAGGAAAAGCCTTGCGGGTATGAATGGCGACCGGTAAATCCCTTTCAATACTCCATCCTAATTGCATCTCAAACGCTTCGACCTGTTCTTTCAAAAAAGTTTTGTCCCAATATAAATCTATGCCGATTTCGCCAACGGCAATGTATTTCCTTTTCCCGAACAGGCTTTCAACAGTTGCCAGCTCTTTTTGGAAATTCCGGTTGACGCTTGTCGGATGCAGCCCCATCATCGGATAACATTGTCCGGGATATTGGTTGCTCAAAGTATGCAAACGGTCGACGGATGCAAGGTCTATATTGGGAAGACAAAATAGGGTTACTCCCGTTGCCGTTGCGTTTCGAATAACTTCACGAATATCGGAATCGAATTCTTCCAAAAATATGTGGGTGTGCGTATCAACAAAATACATCTAAATCAAATCTTTCGGGTAAGAATAGTTAACTCTATAAGCCTGATAAATTTCCGACAGTTCCTGAGGCGGCAGGTCTCCGTATTTTTCTTCCACCCGCGACCAGATATCCCGAATCATACTTTCGGATTTTTTCTGCATTTCATATAAAGCGGCTTGTTGGCGAACCACGTTTTGCCGGTATATTTTGGTACTGTGAACGCTTTCCGCAAACAATTCGTAATGCACTCTTACCTTGGCTATTGCAGGATTATACAAAGGATAACCTCCGCGGGACATGCGCTTGGCTTCGCCTTGTATGATTTTTTCTCCCCAACGGAGAACCGCTTCTTCGGTCAATAAATCGGGCAACACCGTTTCTTCGCCGTTTTCAAATCCGTAATCGTTTAAAGCTTCGATCTTTATTTCATTCCGGATGGCGGTTAATTGCAAGACTTGAATAAAATGGGAAACATACATTTGAGCATTCTTAAATAATTCGGTGTAGTCCGCTTGCGATTTGGCAAAATCTTTCATGGCCTGGTTCAGAACAAACCGCACACCTTCGTAAGAAGTTACAAAAAGGCGTAATTCTTCCACTTCATCCATTGCTAATATCATTTCCTGATCTTCATTCAGTTCCTCGCGGTCAATCGCCGCTTGGAGCGCTTTGATTCTACCTTCATCTGTTTCAGGTACTCTTTTTATATACATAATTCAACCCGTTAAAATTCTCTTTTTATTAATTTTTCAGCAATATTTTTCAATACTGTTTTCTTGCTTTCATCTACCGCAACCGCTTGCAAGGCCGTCAAAGCCTTTTCGTAAAAAATCCGTATGGTTTCGCCGGCTTTTTCGGGAACGGCCAATTTATCATACAAACCACGCACCGCAACAATTTTTTCTTCCAGTCGATCATGGCAGGCAAGCCATCCAAGGAGTTCCTTTTTATCTGTTGTATTCGCACTGTTCAAGGCGTTAATCAACAAATAAGTTTTTTTATTACATAAAATATCCCCGCCTGTATTTTTTCCGAAAACATCGGGATTTCCGTAAACATCCAGCAAATCGTCTTTAATTTGGAACGCAATACCCAAATAAATACCGAAATCATAAAGATTTTGCCCGTCCGTTTCGTCCGCGCCACCGATAATAGCCCCGCTCCGGAAGCAAGCGCCAAGCATAACAGCCGTTTTCAGGCGAATCATTTCGATATATTCCTGTTCGGAAACATCCTGTCGGCGCTCAAATTCCATATCGTATTGCTGGCCTTCGCAAATTTCAATTGCCGTCCGGGAAAACAAATCCAACAACGGCTTTAAATTCCCGGCAAGTGATTTTGCCATATAAATATAAGAAAGAATCAACATTGCGTCGCCGGAAAGAATGGCTGTATTTTCGTTCCATTTTTTGTGAACCGCCGGTTGTCCCCTCCGCAGCTCCGCTTTATCCATTACATCATCGTGTATCAGCGTAAAATTGTGGAAAATTTCCCAGGCCAAAGCCGGACAAATGGCCGCATCAACATCATCCCGATATAAATTACAAGCCAAAAGCGTAAAAGCAGGACGAAGTTTTTTTCCTTTCGAAGTCAGCAAATAAGCAATCGGCTCATACAAACCGGCAGGTGTTTCAGGATATTGTATCGCTTGAATTTCCCGATTAATAATTTCCAAAGTGTCTTGAAGACTCAACATATTTTTCTTTATCCTTAATTTTTGACTTACTAATGATTTGACAAAAGTAATTGATTTTTTTGTATTTTTAAAAAACATCAACACATTTGTTCCATCGGAGTGTTTCCGAGTGCAATTAAAATGTTTTTAAGAAACTGTTTTGAATTAACAAACCCGTTGAAATTTGGTTAATTCTTTTTTTGAGGTGCTATTTTTTATTACCATTCAATCCCATTAGGGATTAAAGCCCGGTAGAAAGATTGATTCCCCGTACAGCAGCACCCCGCATGACGTTCGTATTGTGCACTGCTCAAGCCGAGTTACGTGTCCGTCTGTCTGTTGAGCGAACCGGACGCCGGCAGCCGGATGAGCCGGATCACCGGCGTTACCTTTGCCTTTGCCGGCATCTGTTTTGTGGTAAAGGTACGGTACAGCCGGCTGAAGGCGATCACGGTCATCCCGGACGCATGCACGGTACTCTGTTTCTGTCTTCACGGGCGGATGCATATTCCCGCTGACTTCGCTCCGGTGATAATTGCCGCCGTTCGGGGCTTATCATCTACTGTCCCGGCCGAACGGTCGGTGAACGTCAGGAGCTGGAAACGCAGATCTCCCGCTGCCGGCAGCGCATCCGTCAAAGCCGGAGGGAGGCAACGCGCCTGCAGCATGAGCAGGCATTCATGGAACCGGAAGAGAAATATAAACAAATAAAAGAAGATGAAATGCAAAATTAAAAAAGAGGAAGATGAAATCAGCGTAAAAGTTGATTCTTTTGAAAAGGCCTGCGACTGTCTTTACAGTAACGGGACAGATTACAGTAATGGCGGTTATGCGGATGTCACTGTCCATTCCAAACACCACAGGGCAATAAGCGCTCTTAACAAATTAATAACCGTTGCGGAAGCCCGGAACAGGGCAGACGGCTCTGTTCCGGATTTTTCAGACAGTAACCGGTGGAAACATTACCCGTTATTTGTCCCGGACGGCGAGACTGCGAACTTCACCTGTGCGGATTCGTATTTCGCGGCTTCGAATATATATATATACGGATATTGGCTGTCGCCTCTGTTTCAAAACGCAGGAACGCGCCAAACGGTTCGGCAGGCAGTTTACTGACCTCCGGAATGACTTTCCGTGCTTTTAAATCATAACATTTTTAATAACAGAGAATTCACTATGATACGGTTTGACCATACGACAGTCCCGGAGACTGAAAGGGGATATAAAGATATTAAACAGGCCTGTTTCCATGGCAGTTCCCACAGCCGGCTTTTCGGCAATCCGGAAGATATGAATGCCTTCAAATGGGGATGTATCCAAAAATATAAAGACGATATGGAGGAGTTCGGGAAAGAGGAATATAAAAAGTTCAAGGGGGAATAATGCATCCGATTGACGGACAGTAAAAATGGAAGCGGAATGGAAAGCGGCACCCGGCCAGTGGAGCGGTAACAAAATATGCAGGCATTGCCGGCATTGCAGGTATTGTATGGCTGGCAACAGAACCTTCCGTTACAGAGGAAAGGTCTGTTCACGGAACGGCGTGAAAGGTTATTTTACAGTTCAACAAATGCCGGACAGAAACGGTAAACAATAGATTATGAAATCGAAGATACCCGTTAAATGGGAAACGGCAGACCTTGTCTTCATCCGGAAGAACTTCCCGGTAATGACATGGAACCGGTTGCTGGAAGGAGTCAATGCAATCCGCCCGGCCTCGTGGCAGGTCAGCTCGTCTGCCCTGCGCTATCAGGTAAAATGTATGGGATTGAGCCGGGGCATTCAGATTCGATGGTCGCCCGAAGATATTGATTTCCTCCGTTCCCGTTATACACGGATGGGCAATGTGGAGATGGCGGCAAAGCTAAACGAAAGGCGCAGGACTTTCAGGATCATTGACGGCAGGAAAGTTTTCCGTACCTTTACAAAAAGGCACGTGGAAAAGAAATTGAAACTGCTGGGACTTCACAGGACGGCGGAACAAATCCGGCAAATCAAAAAACGGAATCTTGTTACCACCGGCTACAGGGTTCTGACGCACGACTGCAACCTCTGGACGCAGGGGAAAAGAAAAGCGGCTGATGAAGCATCCGTCCGGATATGGAAAGGCAGGCGGCATGTAAAAATAAACGGGAAATTCACGCCTTACACGCGCTGGTTTTACCACAATTTTATACGGCCTGTTCCTCCGGGATATATGGTATATCATTTGGACTGCGACAGGCTGAATGACAGTCCGGACAACCTGGCCTGTGCGCCGCACAACAATCTTCAGTCATTTGCCTATTACCGGCACGCACTGACCCTTCTTGACAGGAGGGAGAAAAAGTTATTGGACATCCTCCGTGTCAGGAATTACGGCAGGCAGGGTGATGAAATCCGGCAGATGCACACGGATTTGAACAGGATCAGGAAATTGCAGCAAAAAATAAGGAATAAAATACGTCCGAATAATTAATGATTTTTTAATGATTAAATAAAATGAAAAACAGGGATGAAATTTTCAAACTGTATATAGATCCCGACAACTTTCGGGAGATGTTTCACACTCCTTTTTTTCAAAACGGGTACATTTATGCCAGCAACGGCAGCATCGCATTACGGGTATGCGGAAACATGCTGAAAAAAAAGAATATATTGAAATCCCAAAAACCGGACTGCTCAAATCTTTTCCCGGAAACAGAAAAGGAAAAAACAGTAAGTGTTAATCAACTCAATAAACTGCTTTGGGCGGCTGATATGATTGAAAAAACAACAAAAACCGCGACATATGTTAAATGTAAGGAATGTGAAGGGAGCGGCAAAGTTACATGGCAATACGGTGATTATACCAGGGATTGTGAATGTCCTGTCTGTAACGGTTCCGGAAATATCAGGAAGACAGAAAAAGTTAATATCGAAAAAAGGATATTTAATAAGGATGCCATTATAAAACTGGAAGGTTCGGAGTTTAGAGCCGAACACATTCAAATAATTGTCAAAACAATGAAATTGCTCGAAATCACAGAAGCAAAGATGCAGTGGGATAAGAATACAAAGTCAATGAAAGTTGTTTTTGATTTTGGTAACGGTATTGCTGTTTTGATAGCGGAAACACACTTTTACCAGATATAAATAGTTTGAATATGACAACTGCATATGCGAGAACAAAAAGGAATAAAACAGATTTGAATAATCACAGAACAGTAAAAACAAAAAACACTGGCGTTACAACCTGAAATATTTGCCAAATTCGACCTGAACACGTTAAGTCAGGTAGCGCTCCTTCCTGTGGATGTGGCGAGGTTTATCACTTCGGCTTTCAGCCGGGAGAGAGACCGCTATGTCTATAACGGCAGCCGGCGGCTGTTTATATCGGAAGAAGACAGGCGGCAGCTTTCGGAGCGCCGCCTGAGCGACTACAGCAGCTTAACAGCAGACCCTGCCAAACGGATGCACTGGGAACGGGTCCACGGGAAATGCGGGAAAGGCAAAACAGGGCCGTATGCCGGCGACCGGGACTCCGGCGTCTGTCCCGCCATCCGTTACCGTAACCGTCAGGAAGGGACATCCGGGACTGTCAAACCGGTTTCATACCGCCACCATCCGCATTATACGGGGGATATTTATTACGCTTTCAGCGAAGAGTTCATCGAAAGGAACAGCAGATTCGGCGATGGCTGCCGGGATGTCTGTGCTGACGCGCCGAACCGCCTGAGCGAACACTGCTCTCCATAATCAGGAACATGGTGAAGGAACTGGATGCCGAAGGCCGCGGGCAGGCCGCCCCGTACGGAGCAGCGGCGCCGGCCTCTCCGGAGGCGGCCATCCCGGAGGACGACAAATATGCAGGGAAAAGCCCTGCCGAATGCGTTGCCGTTTTTCAGCAGACCGTACAGGGTTTATCCGGTAAATTCGATTCATCATGATTGACAGTTTCCATATAATCAATTAATACGGATACTTTTTTTTCAACTGTTTTCTGCTTCCGGCCGGAACAGGGGGGAGCGCCGTGCCTGAACAGGTACGGCGTTTCTTATTAATGCGTTTGCTGTCAATTAGTTACGATTTGAAAATTCGCGCGCAATTTTTTTCAAGGTTTTTTCCGGTTTCTTTTTTTCAACATTTCCGGAGCAACCGTTGTGCAGATGCGGACAGGTACGGTGCCGAAACAGACATAAAAATCAGCCGGAACGATTTTTACCGTCACGGATGGGAACTGTCTGCCACGGATATTTCCGCCTTCAACAACATCATGGCAGGGCGTGCCAAAATCTTGCTTTACAAAACAGTCGGCCTTTACCGGGCTTTCAATTACCGGTTGACGGAGTGTATAGACATAAATTATGGATTTAGCGAAGACGTCCGGCCGCAGGAATCAATTCGCAAAAAACTGCCGGCAGAACCTGAAAATCCAAAAGGGAGACATGGACCGGCCGGCCGCCGGATATGTCGAAAAATTTGATTCCGATGATTTTTTAACTAAAAAAAGTTAAATAACGATATATGCCATACCCCAAACATCATTTGTGCGCATACCGGAAGATGTAACGTCCGGGCA
>JAITCT010000252.1 GCA_031282925.1 Dysgonamonadaceae bacterium
AAAAATCGTATGCTTATTTATCTTTTTATCTACTGTAATGATTACAATAAATGGACAAATCGCCGGAGACTGGAAAGGAACTTTGGATGTACAGGGAATGAAACTGGAATTGATTTTCCATTTCAGCAATGAGAACGGGACATTGTCGGCTGTTTTGGACGTGCCGATGCAGGGTGCAACAGGCCTCCCGATTGAAAAAAGCGAATTTAAGGACAATGAACTGACTTTGGAAGCGTCTGCATTGCAGGCAAAATTCAGGGGAAAACTCGTTGGAAGCGACCGAATTGACGGGAAGTTTGAACAGATGGGAATGTCATTCCCGCTTGTGCTGGAAAAATTTGAATCAAAATTACCCGGGAAAACCGATTTGGTAACGTCTGAAGCCGAACTGCAACAATTAGCGGCAATGGACAAAGGCGATTTCAAGTACAAGGTTGAAGATTATTTTTCGCGGCCGAAAGCGTCGAATTTCAACCTTTCTCCCGACGGGAAATATATGTCGTATATGGAAAAGGAAGACGGATCTACCAAGCGGCATGTATATGTAAAGGACGTTAAAACCCAAAAAGTTACCCGTGTCATTGAAGAAAAAGACGAACTGATTCGCGGTTACAGCTGGGTTAATGAAAGCCGCTTGATTTACGTAATGGACAAGGGCGGAAACGAAAACTACCACATCTATGCCGTAAATCTCGACGGATCGAATCATATTGATTTAACTCCTTTTGAAGACGTTCGGGCAGATATTTTGAACATGCTGAAAGAACAGAAAGATTACATCATCATTCAAATGAACAAAAACAGCAGGCAGGTTTTTGACCCCTATAAACTAAATGTAGTTACCGGCGAATTGACTCAGCTTTATGAAAATAAAGACATGGAAAATCCGATTGCGGGTTACGATTTTGATAAAGACGGCAACCTGCGCGCCTGTTCCAAAATGGTGAACGGAACGGAGGCGGAGCTTTGGTATAAAGATTTGAAAACGAATGAGTTCAAACTTATTTATCATGGCACATGGTACGAAGGTTTCGGCATCCTGGGTTTCGATTATTCCGGTAAAAATCCCGATTACGCATACGTGGCAACCAATGTCGGCAGCGACAAAACGCGGATTGTCCTCTACGACTTCAAAGCCAATAAAATCGTAAAAGAAGTGTTCTCAAACCCCGATTTCGATGTTTCGGGAATGTCGCGCTCACGCAAACGCAACTACGAAACAGACTATTTTGCCTATGAAGGCGAAAAATATATGATCGTTCCGCAAAGTCCTTTCTACAAAGACCTCAGCAACAGAATGAAAACGCAGTTCGGCAACAAGGAAGTACACGTAACGGATTTTGACGACAATGAAAACACGTTTTTGCTGTATGTTACGTCCGATAAACTGTTCGGCACTTATTATCAATATGATAATAAAACGAAAAAGTTCGCCTTGCTCTACGATTTAATGCCGCAACTGAAAGAAGAAGACATGGCCGAAATGCGTCCGATTACGTTCAAAAGCCGCGACGGTTTGACGATTCACGGTTATATCACATTACCCAAGGCAGCTCTCGAAGGCAAAAAAGTACCTTTGGTCGTGAACCCGCATGGAGGCCCGCAAGGCGTACGCGATTCGTGGGGATTCAATCCCGAAGCGCAGCTTTTCGCCAGCCGCGGATATGCTACTTTACAGGTAAATTTCAGAATTTCGGGCGGTTACGGGACAAATTTCCTGAAAACGGGTTTTAAACAGGTAGGCCGCGCCTGCATGGACGACGTGGAAGACGGCGTTCGTTACGTGCTTTTGCAGGGCTGGACAGACAAGGATAAAATTGCTATCTACGGCGGCTCTCACGGCGGTTATGCAACGCTCATGGGAATGATAAAAACGCCCGAACTGTATGCCTGTGGCGTGGATTACGTAGGCGTGTCCAACATTTTCACCTTCATGAAATCAATTCCCGAATATTGGAAACCGTATCTCAAAATGTTGAAAGAAGTTTGGTACGACACCGATGCGAAGGAAGAAGAAGAGATTGCCCGTCAGGTTTCGCCCGTACTTCAGATAGACAAGATTCAACGTCCGCTGTTCGTTGTTCAGGGTGCAAACGACCCGCGCGTAAACATCAACGAAGCCGACCAGATTGTTGAAACGCTCCGCAAACGCGGTTTCGACGTTCCTTACATGGTAAAATACAACGAGGGACACGGTTTTGCCCGTGAAGAAAACAGGATGGATATGTACAGATGTACCTTGGGATTCCTGGCTAAGAATTTCAAGTAAAAAAACAAATTATACTGCGCGCGGAACAGTGCGTCGTTGACGGGTAAACAAAACTTTTCCTGTTTCGTTTACCAGTCAGTTTGTCCGCGCAAAGGATAAAATATATTTTAAATCCTGTATGGATAATTATGTCGTTTCGGCGAGAAAATACCGCCCTTCCACTTTTCATTCGGTAGTAGGTCAAAAGTCATTGACTACTACGCTTAAAAATGCGATTACCAACCATAAATTAGCACATGCTTATTTATTCTGCGGCCCGCGTGGCGTTGGCAAAACGACTTGTGCGCGGATTTTTGCCAAGACAATCAATTGTTTTCACCCGACTCCGGACGGCGAAGCCTGCAATGAATGTGAATCATGCCGTTCGTTCAACGAAAACCGTTCGCTGAATATCCACGAACTGGACGCCGCCTCAAACAATTCGGTTGACGATATTCGCGCTTTGACCGAGCAGGTGCGCATTATGCCGCAATTGGGGAAATACAAAGTGTATATCATCGACGAAGTACACATGCTCACTCAATCTGCGTTCAATGCTTTTTTGAAGACTTTGGAAGAACCGCCTCACCATGCCGTTTTTATCCTGGCAACAACCGAAAAACATAAAATCCTGCCGACTATTCTTTCCCGCTGCCAGATTTATGATTTTAACCGAATCGGTATCAACGACATTGTCGAATATCTGGAATATGTTGCCAAACAGGAAAATATTTCCTGCGAAGCGGAAGCGCTGAATATCATTGCGCAAAAGGCCGATGGCGGGATGCGCGATGCTTTGTCGATTTTCGACCAGGTAGCCGGTTTTTCGCAGGGAAACGTAACTTACAAGACGGTTATTGAGAACCTGAATGTTCTGGATTACGATTATTATTTCCGTATTACGGATGCTGTTTTGCAAAACGACGTTCCCAAGTGTTTGCTGCTCCTGAATGAGATTTTGAGCAAAGGTTTTGACGGACACCATATCATCAGCGGTTTGTCCCTGTTTTTCAGAGATATACTGGTCTGCAAAGATCCGCAGACGATTGTTTTGTTTGAGGTGGGCGACGCCGTCAAAGAGAAATACGTCGAATCGGCCCGCCGTTGCGAAACGGCCTTTTTATATCAAGCGATGGAATTAACCAATGAAACGGATTTGAATTACCGCTACAGTAAAAATAAAAAATTTTCCATTGAACTGCTGCTGATTCGTCTTTGTCAGTTAAAGGCTTCCCCGGTGGAAGGCGATAAAAAAAAAATTGTAATTGAAACGATTGGGGGTAAAGAGGAAGGGGAGATTAAGAATCAAAAGGAAATTAAAAGTCCTGCGGTTATTGAAACGAGCGAGATTCCTGAAACCCAGGCAAAAACTATTCCTCGAGTGAGGCTTAACGGCGATCCGGAGCAAGCAGGCAAGCCTCAACCGGTTTCTTCTCAAGCCGAAAGCCCGATTCAAGACCGGCCTTTTTCCAGGGAAGATTTAATTCAAGCCTGGAAAAACTATGCCAGTCAATCGGAAGATGTTTACCTGAAAAATACAATGGCCTATATCAATCCCCAATTAAAGGACGATTACAAAATAGAAGCGGAGGTGTTAAATCCCAAACAGGCCGATCATTTCCGGGAAAACAGCCCTGCCATCAGGGAATATCTTTCCTCTGCTTTGAAAAATAACCGTATTGAACTGGATATTAAGATAAAAATAGAAGACCATACACAAACACTGTTCACCGATAAGGAAAAATATTCGTATATGGTCAATAAGAACCCGATATTAAAAAACTTAGTGCAAGAGTTTAATCTTCGTTTAGACTAACATTTTTTGTAAAGCGTCTATTTTAATCAGGCTTTTTTCTATCTTATCCATTGCGCGGTCTAACTGTTTGAAGGTATGAGTCGCCATCAGGGAGAAACGGATCAGCGTGTCATCGGGAGCTACTGCGGGCGAGACTACCGGATTGACAAAAATTCCCTGTTCAAACAAATCGCGTGTAACAAAGAATGTTTTATCGTTATCCCTGATATAGATAGGTATAATGGGCGTAGAAGTGTTCCCGATTTCGCAACCCATGTCGCGGAAACCTTTCAGGGCATAATCGGTCAGTTTCCACAAATGCTCAATTCGTTCCGGCTCGCTCACCATAATATCAAAAGCAGCGCTCGCCGCCGCTATTGCCGCAGGAGTGCTGCTTGCACTGAAAATATAAGAACGTGAATTGTGTCGTAAATAATTGATTACGGGATCGGAAGCCGCAATAAACCCGCCTATCGAAGCCAGTGATTTACTGAAAGTTCCCATCACCAAATCAATATTGGGCGCCACATTGAAGTAGTCGCACGCGCCGCGTCCCTGCCGGCCTAAAACGCCTAAGCCATGGGCTTCGTCAACCATAACATTGGCGCCGTATTTCCGTGCCAGGCGGACAATTTCGGGGAGGTTGGCAATGTCCCCTTCCATACTGAAAACGCCGTCTACTACAATCAGTTTGATTTTATCGGGCGTACATTTCATCAACTGTTTTTCCAACGATTCCATGTTGTTGTGACGGAATTTCAATTTTTGAGAGAAAGATATACGATGCCCTTCGATAATAGATGCATGGTCTAATTCGTCCCATAAAATAAAATCTTCCCTGCCCGTCAGGCAGGATATCACTCCCTGGTTCACTTGAAATCCTGTTGAATAAATCATTGCATCGTCTTTACCAACAAAATTTGCCAGTTTTTTCTCAAACTCTACGTGGATATCCAGTGTCCCGTTAAGGTGCCTGCTACCCGCCATGCCCGTGCCGTATTTCTTTGTGGCGGCGACAGCTGCTTCTTTGACTTTCGGATGGTTTGTCAGTCCCAAATAAGAATTGGAACCGAACATTAAAACCTTTCGACCATTAATAATTACTTCGGTGTCCTGATCGCTTTGAATGATTTTTGAATAGGGATACAGGCCTGCGGCTTTCGCCTTTTGCGGAATGTCGTATTTCCGCAATTTTTCAACAAGAAGGTTCATAAATAAATATTAAAATTAATCAGAAATTATCTCAATATTTCTGCCTTTTGCTCCCTTCCAACTTGACCCTGAGTAAAAAGCAGGCCGCAAAGATAAGAATATTTTCCAAACCGAATCATATTTTTTCTTAAATCTCGAAATTTTTAAAACAAACGGCATATTTTAAAGGTGTTTCCCAAATTATGCCAGTCAGGATCATGGTATTTGAACCGTTTTTATATCTTTCCGGTTGACGGTTTGCCGTCCCGTTCCCATAAGATGAAAGCCTTTGTTGCGACAAGGGGGGCGCACCCGTGTGTGCGCCCTGATCATCGGGGAAAATAACACGTTATATTTGAAATGTTTATCCCCCCGATGATCATGGCGTCCCCCCGTAATTCGTAATTTCACTCTAGTTTGCGGAGAACTAAAGCCGTCCGCGCAGGAAGATACAATTTCAGCCATTCTTTTCCTTCGGCTTCATAAAGCGAGTCGTGAACAGTGAGGTGTTCGACGGAATCGTCAACCGACCCGAAACCGCCGAAGTCCGGACTGTCGGTATTCAAAACAATCCTGTATTTACCCGCAGGCGCTAAAAATCCGTAACCGGTAAAAGATTTCTCCGGATTGAAATTAAATGCAAAAAGCAAGTCTCCCCTG
>JAITCT010000001.1 GCA_031282925.1 Dysgonamonadaceae bacterium
AAAACAGTAAATACGTACAATGGTTTACGCAATTCGTACGCACGTTTTCACCGTTCACCGTTCACCATTCGATATTCCGTAATCTGCCTTGCGCCGTCATCAATAGCCAAACCAACGCATATAGCATTGGGATAAGGTTTGTTGTAGTTTTTTTCAAAGATTTGCCGGACGGCTTCTTCGGCTTTGGCGGCAGGGCTTTCGTCTTTGAAAGCGACTTTGATTTCGATAACCCAAATATTCCCCTTATGTGAAAGAACTATATCGCTGCGTCCTTTGCTGGATTGCAGTTCACCGAAAACGATTACGCCGCATCCCTGAAAAAAGGCTAAAATAGAAGACCGGTAGAGCCACTCCTGCGTTGTGAGTTTATATGCATTGTCCGAAATACTTTGCCGTGCCGCCAAATCAAAATCGGTATAGGGGATGTTTGCCAACAAGCGGTTCAAAACGGAAACAAATGTTTCACAATCAATCGAAAATAACGCCCGAAGCAAATCACTGCGACAGCGTGTCCAACTTTCATCCCTGTCTTCCAAATATTTTTGAGTTACCAACCTCGACATGGCGTGCAGCACTTCCTTATTGGGATAGTCCAGTGCAAAATCGTCCGTTATTCCTTCGCGCAAGGTCAGAAACCCGCCCTGATACAGGAATCCTTCGGGTGGCGTAGAATCCATTTCTCCCGGATTGCGGGCGAAGTCCAGTGCAACAGGATAATTGCGGAATTGCTCAACCGTTAAATTTTTGTTCTTCAAATATTTGGCAATCATTGTTGAAGTCCCACTGTCGAACCAATAGTTTTCAAAACTTTTATCCTCGAAAAACCTCAATGTCGAATAGGGATTATACAGCCTCACCTTGCCGTTGAAAGAAAAACCGTCGTAAATATCTTCCATTTTTTCGACCAATTCATCCTTTGTGATTTGCATTTCTTCGGCTGTAAGTTCGAGGTGGCCGGAGAAGTTTTGCAACAACTCATCACGCGTAATACCGCACAAGGTTGCATACTTATTGCTCATTGAGATATCGGTCAGGTTGTTGAGCTTTGAAAATACGCCAAGTCTTGCAAATTTTGAAATTCCGGTCAGCAATACGAAACGAAGATATTCGTCGTTGCCTTTGATGCGAACATACAAATTAGCCAGTATATCGCGCACCTTTTCCGCCTCTTCCGGCTCGTCAAAATAGTCAATATAAGGTTTATCATATTCATCAATCAAAACCACCACTTTTTCACTGTGCTTTTTGTAAAGGTTGATAATTAAATCGTCGAACAAATCGCCGGCAGACGAGCTTTCCGGTACGGTAACGTTCAACAGCGAAGCCGTATCCCAGATATGTTTCATGAGCGAAGCGTTTAACAGGTCAAGCCCCTGCTTGGTGGTTACCTTGTTTAAACTCAGTCGAATGACCGGATATTTCACAAAATCGGGGCGGTTCATCCACGCTTCGGCATCCAAGCCTTTGAAAAGTTCTTTTTTACCCCGGAACATAGCCTCAAGCGTAGTGAGCGTCAATGATTTTCCGAATCTGCGCGGGCGGGCAAAAAAATAAATCCGCCCGTTTTCAATGATATTTACAAGATATTTTGTCTTATCTACATAAACACAATCCATTTCACGCACTATTTCAAATGTTTGTGTCCCGGTCGGTAATTTTTTAAGTTGCTTATCCATATTCATTTTTTTGCGAAGATACTGATTTTTTTTGAAATACAATCTTTTGTCACAGGTGCAATTCAAATTATCGCGGCCTGCCATTCCCGCATAAACGAGAACCGCTGTTCCAAGGGACGATTGGATGTTTTTTTTCTATTATCAGGATAAACAGAAGAATCGGACAAGCAGATTGTTTCGTTCCCCATTAGAATAGGGAACGTCTCCCTATTCCAATAGGGAACATCTCCCTACTCTAATGGGGAATGTCTCCCTATTCCAATAGGGAATGTCTCCCTACTCTAATGGGGAACATCTCCCTATTCCAATTTCCCGCCTGTTCATCCCGTGTCAATTATCGCTAAAATCCTCCGGCACTTCACCTGCGCTTGGCAATCATAAGATTTTCATCTATTTTTGCAAAAATTTTCAACCTCATTATATGAAACTTGTAAATAGACCTTTTTATTTTATTCTATTTGTCTTATTATTTTCTTCTTGCGGGAAAAAAGAAAAATACTACGAAAGTTCGGGCGAAATCTTCAAAACCGGCTTTCTCATCAAATATAAATATCATCGCGCCTTAGATGCTCATATCAAAGACTGCCTGAACCGGTTTGATTTGTCGCTCAATCCGTTCAATAAAAAATCCATTATCTATAAAGTCAATAATAATCAACCGGTTGAGGTGGACGATTGGTTTACTGCCGTCTTCAACAAAGCGATGGAAGTTTCCGAAATTTCAGGAGGGCTTTATGATATTACTTGCGCTCCTTTTGTTAATTTATGGGGATTCGGTTACAGCAAAACAGACTCCGTAAGCCAGGCAACAATTGACAGTATCAAAGAATTTGTCGGCTATAAAAAGGTACGCCTCGAAGGACGAAAAGTAATCAAAGATGATCCTCGCCTGCAATTGAACGCTTCTTCCATCGCCAAAGGATATGCCTGCGATGTGATTGCCGAACTCCTCGAATCGTA
>JAITCT010000035.1 GCA_031282925.1 Dysgonamonadaceae bacterium
GGCCGTTGCCGGAAGCGGCCGCTTCAAATTTTTCGCCGGCAATATTCAAGCCGATACTTGCTACCGGACGGACGCCAATCCCCGACGTTACCTGCAAATACTCCAGTTTGATGCGTTGCGAATCCGCGCGGTCTTTTCCCGCCAGCATCAGGACGTCATCGTCGGTAATGTCTTTCTTCCTGTCTGCCAGCAGAAGAAATTCTTCGTAAACTTTATCCAGTTTTTCCCGTGCAAGTTCAACGCCGAGAACAGACAGGCGATGTTTCAACGCTGCGCGTCCGCTGCGCGCCGTCAGTGCAATCGTGTTTTCGTCAATTCCCACGTCGTTGGGGTTGATGATTTCGTAGCTTTCGCGGTTTTTCAGCACGCCGTCCTGGTGGATGCCCGAAGAATGGGCGAAAGCATTCCGCCCGACAATCGCCTTATTGGGCTGAACGGGCATGTTCATCAGGCTCGACACCATGCGGCTGACCGGATAGATATTGCGGGTATTGATGTTCGTGTCGATATTCAGTTCCCTGTGGCTTTTCAGAATCATGGCCACTTCTTCGAGGGAAGTGTTGCCGGCGCGTTCGCCGATACCGTTAACGGTTACTTCCACCTGGCGCGCTCCATTGATTATGCCGGCCATCGTGTTGGCGGTCGCCATTCCCAAATCGTTGTGGCAGTGCGTTGAAAGCACAATGTTCTGGACGCCCTTCACGTTTTCCGCCAGGAATTTGATTTTTTCGCCGTACTCGGCAGGGAGGCAGTAGCCCGTCGTATCGGGAATATTTACTACCGTAGCGCCTGCTTTGATAACGGCTTCCACCACTTTGGCGAGGTAAACGTTGTCGGTTCGCCCGGCGTCTTCGCAGTAAAACTCCACGTCTTCCACCTGTTTTTTTGCGTATTTGACGCAGGCGACAGCCCGTTCGAGAATTTCATCCTGCGTGGAATTGAACTTATACTTAATGTGATAGGGCGAAGTCCCGATGCCGGTGTGAATCCTTTTGCGTTTGGCGTACTGCAAGGCTTCGGCAGCCGCGTTGATGTCCTTTTCCACGGCGCGGGTAAGGGCGCAAACGGCCGGCCACGTTACCGCTTTGGAAATTTCCACTACCGAATTGAAATCGCCCGGGCTGGAAATCGGAAAGCCCGCTTCAATTACGTCCACGCCCAGGTTTTCCAGCGCCTGCGCCACCTGAATCTTTTCAATCGTGTTTAACTGACAGCCGGGAACCTGTTCGCCGTCCCGCAAAGTTGTGTCGAAAATAAATAATTTATCCATGTCGTTTGTTGTTCATTAAAAAACCTTTCCCGCTTTGCAACGGGAAAGGCGCTTTACACCTGCCGGCCTGTTTTTCCCGAAAGAAACACATGCGTTGCCGGACAGTAATTTCAGTAATTATGGACATTGTTTGTGTGAATAAAAACGGCGCAAAGATATGTTTTTTTTTTCTACCGGCAAATATTTTGTGAATTAGGGTGTATTTCAAATTGTCGTGCGCCCGTCATTCCCGCGCAGGCGGGAATCCCAATGTAAAATGTGCGAATCGTCATGGGATTCCAGTGCAGGCGGGAAATAACGTTCGGCGGAGCCAATGACAGGGCGCGACAATTTGAATTGCACCCTTGGAAAATGAAATTTGGTTTATGTAACAAATAATCATTACCTTTGCGCAATTTTACAATTAAGAAAACAGTATTTTGAAAACATTTGAAGAATTAGGCGTTGCCCCCGTCATTATCCGGGCTATCAGTGAAATGGGTTATGAAAACCCCATGCCGGTACAGGAGGAAGTGATTCCCTGTCTGCTCGGCGACAACAACGAAGTTATTGCCCTGGCTCAAACCGGAACGGGTAAAACAGCGGCTTTCGGGTTACCCATCCTGCAAAAAATCAACAGAAAGCAAGTTCAACCCCAAGCCGTCGTGCTTTGTCCCACGCGGGAATTGTGTCTGCAAATCGCCGACGACCTGAAGGATTATTCCAAATACATGGACGATTTGAAAGTGCTCCCCGTTTATGGCGGTTCGAGTATTGAAAGCCAAATCAAGGCTTTACGCCGGGGCGTCCATATCATTGTTGCAACGCCGGGACGCCTGATTGACCTGATTAACCGTAAAGCGGCCGATTTGAAAGCCGTGCGCGACGTGATTCTGGACGAAGCCGACGAAATGCTGAACATGGGTTTTTCGGAAAGTATCGACGAAATCCTGGCTGTCGTCCCGGAAAGCCGGAATATGCTGCTTTTTTCCGCAACCATGCCGGCGGGAATCGCCAAGATTGCCAAAAAGTACATGCGGACGCCCAAAGAAATCACCATCGGACGGAAAAATGAAGGCGCTCAAAACGTCCGGCATATCTATTATATGGTCAATGCAAGAGACAAATACCTTGTGCTTAAAAGAATAGCCGATTATAACCCGAATATCTACGGGATTATCTTTTGCCGCACCAAAAAAGAAACGCAGGAAATTGCCGACCTGCTGATTAAAGACGGCTACAATGCCGATTCCCTGCACGGCGACCTGTCGCAGGCGCAACGCGACTATGTAATGCAGAAATTCCGGCTGCGCAATATACAATTGCTGGTAGCGACCGACGTCGCCGCCCGCGGGCTGGACGTAGATGATTTGACGCACATTATCAATTACGGATTGCCCGACGAGATAGAATCTTACACACACCGGAGCGGACGTACCGGAAGGGTGGGAAAGACGGGAACGTCTATCGCTATTATCCACCTGAAAGAGAAGCACAAGGTTAAGGAAATCGAAAAACAGATTAACAAGAAATTTGAACAGGGCGCTATTCCTACCGGCAAACAGATTTGTGAAAGGCAGCTTTTCGGTTTGGTTGATAGAATCGAAAAAGTGAGCGTCAACGAAGAAGAAATACAGGGCATTATGCCTTCCATTTACCGCAAATTGGACTGGCTGGATAAAGAAGACGTTATCAAACGACTGATTTCGCTCGAATTTAACCGCCTGATAGATTATTATCAGGATGCCGGCGAGATAGAAATGCCCCGGGAAGGCGAAAGAAGGAAAAAAGATGAACGGCCAACCCGCGAAAAAAAATCAAGGCGCGCATCGGAACAAGGAAGCGGACGCACATCGGAAAAAGGATTTTCCCGCCTGTTTATCAATTTGGGAAAAACCGACGGCCTGCATCCACAGGCGGTAATCGGCTTAATGAACGACAACGTTCCCGGCCGGAAAATCGAAATCGGGCGAATTGACCTGATGAAGAGTTTTTCTTTCTTTGAAGTGCGGGAAACCGACCGCGACCGGGTGATTCAACACCTGGACGGGGTTAAGGCTTTCGGGCGCAGGATTGCCGTTGAGGAGGCGCAGGCTTCGCCTTCGGAAAGCCGGACAAGGCAGATAAAGGCGCGTAAGCGTTGAAAATTATACTGCGAAATATCATAAAAACGATTGCTTTTCATGGGAATTTAACGACCTTTGCACCAAATATTTTGAAGCAATCATGAAACTTTCCGAATTAAAACCGGGGCAAAACGGGATTATCATCAAAGTAATGGGGCGAGGCGCTTTCCGTCGCAGAATCATCGAAATGGGGTTTGTGAAGGGGAAAAAGGTGGAAATGCTTACGAAAGCGCCTTTACAGGACCCTACCGTTTACAAAATAATGGATTACGAGGTTTCCCTGCGGAAAAGCGAAGCCGAATTAATCGAAATTATTACCGGCGAAGAGATTCTGCCCTCCGGCGAAACCGGTAAATCACCTCTGGTACTCAGCGAAGACAAACTGCTCTCCTTAGCCGGCGAACGAAGCAAAATCATCAATGTGGCTTTGGTCGGAAATCCCAATTCGGGTAAAACTTCGCTTTTCAATATCGCTTCCGGCACCCACGAGCGTGTCGGCAATTACAGCGGCGTAACCGTAGATGCCAAAGAAGGCAAATTCACATACAAAGATTATACTTTCAACTTGATTGATTTGCCGGGAACTTATTCCCTGTCGGTTTATTCGCCCGAAGAACTGTATGTGCGCAAACAGATTTTCGACGGTACGCCCGATATTATTATCAACGTGGTGTCGGCTTCCAACCTGGAAAGGAATCTTTACCTGACAACGCAACTTATTGACATGGATGCGATAGCGGTCATTGCCCTGAACATGTATGATGAACTGGAAAAAGCAGGCGCCAAACTTGACTGCCAGGCCCTGGCGGAAATGATCGGTTATCCGGTTGTCCCGACGGTTGCCAAATCGGGAAAAGGGATTCCCGAACTTTTCGACCGGGTAATCGAGGTGTATGAACGGCGAAGCCCCGTTGCCCGCCACATCCATATTAACTACGGCGAAGAAATCGAAACCGGAATCCGGCACGTCAAAAAATTGCTGAAAGAAGAAGGCCGGCTCGGCATCGATACTTCCCTCCGTTACCTCAGTATCCTTTTACTTGAAGGCGACAGCGTGGGCGAACGGATGATTGCCGGACTGCCCGGCGCGGAAAAAATCCTCAAGGAAAGGGATATTCATGCGCAATACATTCGCGACGATTTCAGGGAAGACGTTGAAACCGCTTTTACCGACGCCCGTTACGGCTTCATTGACGGCGCTTTGCAGCAAACTTTCAAAGCCGGCAAAAAAGATTCCCTGAAAATTACGCATCGAATAGACCGGTTCGTAACAAACAAAATATTGGGTTTCCCGCTTTTCTTTCTGTTTATGTTCATGATGTTTGAAGGAACTTTTATCCTCGGCGCTTATCCCATG
This sequence comes from Dysgonamonadaceae bacterium, assembly GCA_031282925.1. GTDB lineage: Bacteria > Bacteroidota > Bacteroidia > Bacteroidales > Azobacteroidaceae > Azobacteroides. The sequence continues at coordinate 4,733 of JAITCT010000035.1, forward strand.
CAATGGATTGAGCGGCTGGTCGCCGTATTCGGAAACCTTATCGACAGGCTGATGTCCGAAGGCCCGCTCAAAAGTTTGCTGATTGACGGGGTGGTTGGCGGCGCCGGCTCGGTAATCGTTTTCCTGCCGAATATTGTGATACTCTACCTATTCATTTCGTTTATGGAAGATTCCGGCTACATGGCGCGGGCTGCATTTATCATGGATAAATTCATGCAGAAAATGGGACTGCACGGGAAATCGTTCATCCCGCTGGTAATGGGCTTCGGCTGCAATGTGCCGGCCATCCTGAGCGCCCGGATTATCGAAAGCCGGAATACCCGCCTGATTACGATACTGGTCAATTCGCTGATGTCCTGTTCGGCGCGTTTGCCGGTTTACCTGCTGCTGGTCGGCGCTTTTTTCCCGGAACACGGCGGATTGGCGCTTTTCGGATTGTATATTACGGGGATTTTGTTGGCGATTATTATGTCGCGTATTTTCAAAAAATTTCTGGTAAAAGGCGAAGATTTGCCTTTCGTGATGGAGTTGCCGCCCTACCGGATGCCGACGCTGAAAGCCATGAACCGCCACTGTTGGGACAAAACTTCCCAGTATTTGAAAAAAATGGGCGGCATTATTTTGGTAGCTTCCATCCTGGTCTGGTTTCTGGAATATTTCCCGCAAAACGCCGGGCGAAATCGCTTTTACGATGAAAAAATCTCCGAAATCATGACCGACAGGACCCTTTCCGCCGGAGAAAGCGAACAGCGAATCACTTTATTGAACATGCGGAAAAAAGAAGAACAAAAAGAAAATTCATACATCGGGAAAATCGGACATTTCATTGAACCGGTCGTAAAACCATTGGGCTTTGACTGGAAAATCGGGGCGAGCCTGGTATCCGGGATGGCTGCGAAAGAAATAATTGTCAGCACTTTGGGAATTATTTATACCGGCGACGGCGACAACGACATGCTTTTGAAAGAACGCCTGCAAACGGAACGGTCGCCCGATGGGAATTTGGTTTTTACGCCTTTGGTTGCTGCCGGTTTCCTGCTGTTTGTATTGATTTATTTCCCCTGCATTGCAACGGTTGCCGCTATTAAAAACGAATCGGGATCATGGAAATGGGCTTTGTTTGTAGTGGTTTATACTACGGTTTTGGCTTGGCTGGTGAGTTTTGCCGTTTATCAAATCGGCTCTTTATAAAGAACTTATAAAGCGAATAACCCCGTTTCAACTTCTTCTTCCTCTTCTTCCTCCTCCGGTTCCGGTGCTTTCGGCCCCCGCCTCCTGAAAGCAACCGCGCAGATAATTCCCCCCAAAGCCCCCGATAAATGCCCCTCCCACGAAATAGCAGGGTCGATGGCTTCGGTAACGGGAAACATGCTCCAAACCGTACTCCCGTAAAGAAATACGACTGTCAGCGAAACAGCCGCCAAAGGGACGTATTTCCTCAGTACGCCGCTGAGAAACAGGAAAAACGAGAGAGAATAAATCAGCCCGCTGGCGCCGATATGAAAAGAATCCCGGCCAATCAGCCAGGTGAATATGCCCGACAATACCCATAAAAAAGGAAAAACCAGATAAGCCAGGTCTTTATAGAAATAAAACAGGCACCAGCCTAACACCAGCAACGGAACGCTGTTTGAATAAAGATGGCTTGCACCGGAATGGATAAACGGGCCGAACAGAATGCCGCGCAAGCCTTCCCCCGTTCGCGGAACAATTCCGAACCGGTGCACGTTCAAATCAAACCCCTCGTCCGCTATCCAAACCAGCCACAGCACAAGGACGAACAGGGCAGGGAAAAAGAACGCATAAAAAATTTGTTTTATTTCAACAGACTTGTCCGGCATAACAGTTCATGTTGAACAGGGCGCTCCATAACCGTTTCGTTTGCTTGCTTTTTGTATCCTTTTAATGGATGAGGAATATA
>JAITCT010000058.1 GCA_031282925.1 Dysgonamonadaceae bacterium
GATTATTGTCGGAAAAATGTCCGGATAATAAAAAAATGTTACCTTTACGGGCAGTTAATTCCTGATTTCAGGGATACAAAACAGGTCAAACGGATGATAAAATTAAACAGGGTACATCATATTGCTGTTATTTGCAGCGATTACGTGAAATCAAAGAATTTTTACGCTGACATTCTGGGATTCAAAATCGAAAAAGAGTTTTTCAGAGGGGAGAGAAATTCATACAAACTGGATTTATCACTGAACGGATTATATACCATCGAATTATTTTCCTTTCCCAATCCTCCGAAGCGGCCGACCCGTCCCGAAGCCGCAGGTCTGAGGCATATCGCTTTCGAAACGGACGACATTGAAGATTGCGTTTCGACCCTGAAAGCAAATGGACTGAATGCGGAGCCGCTGAGAGTGGATGAATTTACGGGCAGGAAATTCACATTCGTATTCGATCCCGATAAATTACCGATAGAAATTTACGAAAGATGATAAATATTGATGATTATATCGCCGGTTTTTCCGAACTGACAGGCTGCAAAAACAGGCAGCCATGGGAGTTAACTTCCAAATTAAGCATTTGGCTACAGGAAAGGATGAAATTGCTTGACGGTGATTACATTGTCGAAAACGTGCGCATCGGGACAGGCTGCGAAATAAAATCAAGTATTATTTTCAGCAACAGCGCCGTTGCCCATTTCAACTTCATTGGCGACACCATTGTCGGCAACAGCGTGAATTTCGAGGCAGGCTCCATAACCGCCAATCATTACAACGAAAGAAAAGACAAACACATCTGCGTCCTCTGCCGTTCGGAACGGATAGATACCCGTACCGTTGACGCAGCATCGCCTCTGTCTGCTGCCGCTCCGGAAAGCGGAAATCCGGTTAAAAAAAAGAATTTTTCTTTGTTGCGCTCAGAGTGCCTTAATCCCCACTCGGAGAACCTTGAAGCTCGCTCAGAGCGTCCTAAACCTCGCTCGGAGAACCTTGAAGCTCGCTCGGAGCGACCTAAACCTCACTCGGAGAACCTTGAAGCTCGCTCCGAGCGACCTAATCCCCGCTCTGAGGGCCTTAATTCTCGCTCAGAGCGTCCTAAACCTCGCTCAGAGAACCTCAATCCTCGCTTTTACTGACAACATCCTCGCTCCGAGCGACAAAATGGCAGTTCGAAGCATCCGAAACCTTGTCCCAAATGCCAAAATTCACCTGTATTCCAGTCGCTGTTCATTGACGAAGGCCGGCACGGCAAAATTCATTAAAACCTGTCTGCTCAAACGCGAAATCAAGTAAGTGAAGTTTGACAAGACTGCAATGGATTACTATATGCGATTGACAAACATTTCATTCCTAATTCGGGGCAATCGGAGTGAACTACAATCAGGTTGTAAAGCACGTGAAAGAGACTTTTACAGAAAGAACATCTCTCGCTCTGTTATACAAATTGGAGAAAACAACGATAGAATTAGTTAGTATTCAGAAGCAGATGATGAAGTTAATAGAAAAATTTGAGCAAATAAATATCATTCAGAAAAAGTGGCATTTTTGTCAAAAATTGCAAGAAATAAAAAATAGACAAGAAATAAAGGATTAAACAGTTGCATGAAGAACGTCAAATGCCACAGCGACAATTTGCTGCGGCTTTGGAAATAAATACAGCTACTTATTGCAAAATAGAGAAAGGCGAGCGGCGTGTCAAAGCCGAACAGGTTGTAATTATTGCTGGATTATTGCAAACAGACAAAGACGAACTCCTTGCACTTTGGCTTGCCGACTAAGTTACAGCAGTAGTTGAAGACAAACAAAAAGTGGTGGACAAAGTGTTAAGTATTGCAAAAGAAAATATAAACAAATGATATGAAAAATTATATCAAAACATATTTGCACGCAATAAACGATAAACTCAAGAATAACAACACCTCTGAACACTTTTTCAGAAGTCCGTTGGAAACTTTACTGAAGGAGACAACCGGTTACAGCGTTATCAACGAGGCGCGACAAATTGACTGCGGCAAACCGGATTTGACTTTGCTGAAAAACAACATTCCTGTCGCATTCGTCGAAACGAAAGATATTGACAAAAACATTAGCAAACCAAATAAAAGCGAAAAAAAACAGTTCGAAAGATATAAAAACGATCTTGACAATTTAATCATAACCAACTATTTAAAGTTTCAACTATTTAACGGCACCCCAGCTCGTGAAAGAAGTTGAAATTGCAAAATGCAGGGTAAAGAAATACAGGCAAACGAAACAAGTTATGCTGATTTTGAAGAACTTATCAATCTTTTCAAACTCTACGACGGAAAGCCAATAACAAACTCCAAAAAATTAGCCGAATTTATGGCTACAAAGGCAAAGTTGCTGGAAGAAGCCATAATCAAAATGGATCTTTCCAATTCTTCGTTAAACCCAAATCGGTCATTAGAGCTTTAAGGGTATACGCAAGGCAGGAGGAAGTCATTGAGCGATCTCCGGATGCCAGGGAAGGCCTCCCTGTTTCGTAGCCCCTTTGCCAAGAGGAGTGTTTTCCGGTCAGCCGTTTGGGTGATATACCGGCGACAGCAAAGCGCTTATAGCGTATTGTCTTTGGGAAAGGCCTGTGAGTGGAGTTTATCAGGGCATGACGGAAAAGACTCATAAAGTTCTGGGCCGTCGCGATGAAATTTCCGCAGGCTTCAGTGGCCCGGAAATCATGCAGGGTGAACCTGTCAGTGGAAAAGTCATGTTTGAGTTCTTTGATGCGGTTCTCCGGGCCGGCCCGTCCCCGACAGGCGTCATATGCCACACGGGCGGGAAGCGTAAGATTGGCGATACAGCAACTGTAGCGGTAATTGCCCGGTTTTTCATCACCGGTAAACAGTTCCGGTTGCTTGATTTTCTTCCCGCCCGCCTTTGGACGCTTCTCTATCTGCCGACGTACCGTAACGGTGCGACGCGGGGCTTGCCGGTCCTGTGCCTGAAAAGTCGTTTCCGCAATATCAATACCGTCCGCCATCTCCGTCCGCGCCTGCTGATGAACCGGTGCATACTTGAAGCAGCCCGTAAAACGGCAGGCAATGATATGCGGGAGCGTTTTCCCTCCGGACAATCGAATATCTCCTTACTGTAAAACCCGCTGTCGGCACGGATAAGGCCGACTTTCCCGTTCCGTAGGCGGCCGAGCGTGTTTTCAGGGAAAGAGAGAAAACGGGTCGCTGTTCCCGTATTGCCCGGACGAAGCCGGCAGCCGGCTATCATACGGATATCGGCTACAAAGGCAGGCGGTGGATGAACGCTCCTGCGACCCGGA
>JAITCT010000091.1 GCA_031282925.1 Dysgonamonadaceae bacterium
TGATAATTGACAATTAGGAAAATTTACGAATTACGTAGGGGCGCACACGCGAGTGCGCCCCTACGTCGACGGCTGCGGTAATTCTCCTGCTGGAAGCGGGTTAAATAGTCATCCATTATAGTACTGATTATCCATCTGATAAACAGTACTATAATGGATGACTATTTAATATATTTATGAATCAATAATCCGGCTTACATACGTACAAAACCTGCATCTGTGAGAAAGATAGTATAAAACAGCAACATATTAGACATAATAAGTACCCTTTCATTAATTCGGCGCAAAGGTAAAACAAAATTCCGGAAAAACAACCGCGAAAAAAGGGAAAATGTACACCCCCCCTGTTTTGGAGTACAAAATTTATGAAAGGGTGAAGGGGGGGGGGGGATTATTCGGCCTCACTGCGTCATTGCGAGCCGGAAGGCGAAGCAATCAGGGAATGTACTGCGGTTGTTCTCCGGATTGCTTCACCGCTTCGCGGCTCGCAATGACCTGTGGTGAATTTCAAATTGTCGCAGTGCGGTTGTGAAGCCCGTCATTCCCGCACAGGCGGGAATCCTGTGTAAAATGTGCGAATCTTCATGGGATTCCCGCCTGCGCGGGAAACAACGTTCGGCGGAGCCAATGACAGGGCGCGACAATTTGAAATACACCCTATAAGAAAAGGGTATTTGTAGAATTAAATAATAATCATTACTTTTGCGATCCGAAAACATGACAAGTTGGCAGAAAATAATTTTAAGTATAAATAATGGAAAACGAACAGCAAAACAACATTCAAATCGAACTGTCGGAAGATATTGCCTTGGGAATTTATTCCAATCTGGCAGTAATTGCACATTCTTCCTCCGAATTTGTAGTGGATTTCGTCCGCCTGATGCCGGGGATTCCCAAAGCAAAAGTACAGTCGCGCATTATCCTGACGCCGGAACATGCCAAACGATTGCTTTTGGCGCTCACCGATAATATTAAAAAATACGAGTCGCAATACGGAATGATTAAATTGCCGGTCGCGCCGAACTTTACGCCGCCGATTATCGGTCCGGTGGGTGAAGCATAAATAACGCTCTCCGTGCAACTCCGGAAAATTCCTCCGTGCAACGCTGTATTAATAATTTTGATAACACGAAGTTACACGGGGTAAGTTTCACGGAATTATATGGAGAAATAATGAATAAACAGATGAAAGTGATGAAATTCGGCGGAACATCCATAGGTTCCGCACAAGACATCTTAAAAGTCAAAGAGATTGTCGAAGCCGTTCATGAGCCTGTAATTGTGGTTGTTTCCGCCATGAGCGGAATCACCGACCAATTATTATCTACTTCCAAATCGGCCACTCAGGGCGATTGCGGTTACGAAAAAGAGTACAATCAAATCGCCGGCCGCCACATCGAAACGGTAGAAAATGTAATTGCCGACCCTACAATCCGCAACTATGTCCTGAAACAGGTGATTACTCTTCTGGATGAACTTGGAAACATTCTGAAAGGCGTTTTTTTGGTACGCGACCTTTCGCAAAAAACTTCCGACATTATTGTCAGTTACGGCGAGCGGTTAAGTTCCCTAATTGTTTCCAATGTAATTCCGAACTGCCGGTTCTTCGACGCCCGCGAATTTATCAAAACCGAAAAACAGTTCAAAAAACATATTGTTGATTTCGATGCAAGCAACAAGCTGATAAGGCAATGTTTCGCCGGTCAACCTGCAGTTTCGGTTGTCCCCGGTTTTATTTCCCAAGATTCGGCAACCGGCGAAATAACCAACCTGGGCAGGGGCGGTTCCGATTATACGGCTTCTATCATTGCCGCCGCTTTGAATGCCGACAGCCTCGAAATCTGGACGGATGTGGACGGCTTTATGACCGCCGACCCCAAAATTATCGGCAGCGCATACGTAATTAAGGAATTGAGTTATATCGAAGCAATGGAATTGTCGAATTTCGGAGCCAAAGTGATTTATCCGCCGACCATTTTTCCCGCATATCACAAAAGTATTCCCATTTTGATTAAAAATACCTTTAATCCTACCACGCAGGGGACGTATATTTCCAAAGAAAAGACAAACGGCGGGAAATCCATCAAAGGCATTTCGTCCATTGGCGATACTTGCCTGATTACCATACAAGGTTTGGGAATGGTAGGCATCATCGGCGTCAATTACCGAATTTTTAAGGCTTTGTCTAAAGCCGGAATCAGCGTGTTCATGGTTTCGCAGGCCTCTTCCGAAAACACCACGTCGTTTGCCGTGAAAAATGAGGCCGCCGACTTGTCGGTCAAGGTTTTAAAGGAAGAATTTCAACCGGAACTGCAGCAAGGCGAAATCAATGACGTCAAAGCCGAAAAAGATTTGGCAACGGTGGCCATTGTCGGCGAAAACATGAAACGGACGCCGGGTATTGCCGGCAAACTGTTCGGAACTTTAGGCCGCAGTGGAATTAGCGTAATTGCCTGTGCGCAGGGGGCTTCCGAGACAAATATTTCTTTTGTCATCAACAGCCGGTATCTCCGGAAAGCCTTAAACTCCATCCACGATTCATTCTTCCTTTCGGAATATCAAGTGTTGAATGTTTTCCTGATCGGAATCGGTACGGTCGGCGGCAACCTGCTGGAACAAATCCGCCGGCAGCAAAAGACTTTGATGGAGCATAACCGGTTAAAACTAAACGTAGTAGGCATTGCCGACGTTGACAATATGATCTTAGACCGCAAAGGTATCCCGCTGGACAGTTATCTGGAAGAACTGAGAACGAAAGGCTTGCCGACTGCGCCCGACTTGTTGCGGGACGAAATCCTGAAAATGAATATTTTCAACTCCGTGTTTGTCGATTGCACGGCAAGCGCTGAAATCGCAGCGCTTTATGCCGATTTTCTTTCCAATAATATTTCGGTGGTTGCCGCCAATAAAATTGCGGCTTCTTCCGAATACGAAAATTACCATCATTTGAAAGAAATTGCCCGTAAAAAAGGCGTCAAGTTTCTGTTTGAAACCAATGTGGGAGCGGGTTTGCCGATTATCAACACGATGAACGCCTTAATCAACAGCGGGGATAAAATCCTCAAGTTGCAGTCTGTATTGTCCGGCACTTTAAACTTTATTTTCAATACGCTTTCGGAAAAAATCCCGCTAAGCAAAGCCGTTGAAATGGCAAAGGATGCGCGTTTTTCCGAGCCGGATCCGCGAATTGATTTAAGCGGAACCGACGTGATTCGGAAACTGGTAATTCTTTCCCGCGAGGCGGGCTACAAAGTCAATCAGCCGGATGTGGAAAAACACTTGTTTATTCCCGACCGGTATTTCGGCGGTTCTTTGGACAGTTTCTGGCAATCAATTCCCGAACTGGACGCCGAATTTGAAAACAAACGGAAAGAACTGGAAACACAGGGAAAGCGTTACCGCTTTGTGGCGGAAATGGATAACGGTAAATGCAGCGTAGGATTACAGGCGGTTGACCGCAGCCATCCTTTCTACGAATTGGAAGGCAGCAACAATATCATCATGATAACCACGGAGCGTTACAACGAATTTCCGATGATTATCAAAGGCTACGGCGCAGGCGCTGCCGTTACGGCGGCAGGCGTTTTTGCCGACATCATCAGCATCGCAAACATCAGATAGCCCCCCTTCGGGGGGTTGGGGGCTAATTATCAATTTAAAAAATGGTTGATACTCAACAAATAAAACAACGTTTTGGAATTATAGGAAACAGTCCGTTGCTCAATCGGGAAATCGAAAAAGCAATTTTGATTGCTCCCACCGACCTCACGGTGTTGATTATCGGCGAAAGCGGCGTGGGAAAGGAAGTTTTTCCCCAGATTATCCATCAAAACAGTATGCGGAAACATGGCCCGTATATTGCGGTTAATTGCGGCGCCATTCCCGAAGGAACGATTGATTCGGAGCTTTTCGGACACGAAAAAGGCTCGTTCACAGGAGCTTTAGCCGACCGGAAAGGGTATTTTGAAGTGGCCGACAAGGGTACGATTTTTTTGGACGAAGTCGGGGAACTGCCCATGGCCACCCAGGCGCGTTTGTTGCGGGTGCTGGAATACGGGGAGTTTATCACAGTGGGTTCATCCAAAGTAGAGAAAACGAATGTGCGCATTGTTGCCGCCACCAATGTGGATTTGCTGAAAGCCATACGCAACGGGAAATTCCGGGAAGATTTGTATTATCGTTTGAATACCGTGCCGGTCAATATCCCGCCCCTGCGCGACCGAAAAGAAGACATTTTCTTGCTGTTCAGGAAATTTTCCGGCGATTTTGCCGAAAAATACACAATGCCTCCTATTTTCCTTGCGGATGAAGCCAAACCGCTTTTAACCAAATATCGCTGGCCGGGGAACATCCGTGAATTGAAAAATATTACCGAGCGAATGTCCATTATCGAACAGGCGCGGGAAATTTCGACGGATGTTTTGAAAACTTACCTGGTTAGTCCCGAAATAGACCACCTGCCGGCTTTGATAAATTCCGACTTCGACCGGCGAACATTCGGCAGCGAAAGGGAAATACTGTATCAAATCCTGTTTGACATGCGGAAAGATATCAATGAATTAAAGAAGTTGGTGCCGGAATTGGGCAAAATCAATTCGCAAGTTCCGGCAGACCTGGCTCATCCTGTTTATCAGCATCCCGTCAATCAGGAAATTGCGGTTGAAGAACCAGTTCTTTACGCCGATGAATACACGGAAGAGGAAACGAAAGCATCCGAACCGGAAGTAGCTTTGTCGCTCGACGAGGTTGAAAAAGAGATGATCCGGAAGGCTTTGGAACGTAATAAAGGGAAACGGAGAAAAGCCGCTTTGGAGTTGAAAATCTCGGAACGGACTTTGTACCGGAAAATCAAGGAATATGGGATGGAGAGAATTGAAAATGATGAATATTAAGAAATATACCGCGTATTTATTTGCGGTTTTGGCTGTAGGTGGTATTTGGGGGGCTTGTTCGATTTCCTACAAACTTGAAGGGGGAAGTATTAATTACGACATGACGAAAACCATTCTTATTTCGGAATTTCCTAACCGGACGCCGAATTATCCTCTTTTGACCCAGGTTTTTGATTTGGCGTTGAGAAAACGATTTATCGAACAAACCCGGTTGAAAGAAACAGGTAACAATGCCGACATTGAAATCGAAGGGGAAATCACCGGCTACCAGTTGACGGGGCAGGCTGTGAAGGAGGATGACTATGCTTCAAAAACCCGCTTAACCGTTTCTATTCGCGTCCGCTATATCAACCATAAGGAAGCGGGTAAAGACGTGGATCAATCGTTTTCGGCTTTCAGGGAGTTTGACAGCAGCAGCCCTTTGGAATCTGTGGAAAGCCAGTTGATTGAGGAGATTGTGAATGAAATAGTGGATATGATTTATAACGCAACGGTTGCGAACTGGTAAATTTTTCAAAAGATGCATACGGAAAAATTAATTAAACTGATGCACGGGGATGCGCAATACGACAAAAAAACTTTGTCCGGTTTGTCGAAAATCATCCGGAAATATCCTTATTTCCAGTCGGCGCATTTACTTTATACGCTGAATCTCTTTCACCTGAAACATCCGTATTTCCCTTCCGAATTGCGGAAAACGGCAACTTACCTGAATGACCGGAAAAAGCTGTTCTTCCTGGTTGAAAACCGGTTTTTCGATTCGGATAAAATCGAAACTTTACAGCATGAAATTCCCCAGAATACGGGTATATTGATTGATTCTTTTTTGTCCCAAAGAGAAGAAACGCCGAAAAAAGTGCAAAATTCTTCCGCCGTTTCGACCGATTATATCAACCGTTATCTTTTGGAAGACAGGGAAGAAACGCCGGAAACGCCCAAACCGCTGCAATTTCAGGACATGATTGACCGGTTTTTGGAACAAGACGGAATATCTCCTGTAAAAATCGAATTGGCTGATAAGCCTGTCGAATCTGCGGAAACGACCGGAGAAACATCCGGCGCCGATTCGGAACAATCCGGTAACGACGGCTTTGTTTCCGAAACTTTAGCAAAAATTTACATCAAGCAGCGGAAATATGATAAGGCTCTGGAGATTATTCATAAAATAGTTTTGCATTATCCGGAAAAAAGCAGTTACTTTGCAGACCGGATTCAAATGTTAGAAGATTTGATTAGTAGTAACAAATAAAACAGAATAAACATGTACACTTTCATTACCATTTTAATTGTAATTTTTTCGATAGCGTTAATCTTTTTTGTAATTATTCAAAATTCCAAAGGCGGCGGTTTGGCGGCCGGGTTTGCTTCTTCAAATCAAGTGATGGGCGTTCGCAAAACGACCGACTTCCTTGAAAAAGCAACCGCCACTTTAGCCGGTTTGATTGTAGCGGGAAGTATAATCGCTTCGATTGTAGTAGCCCATAAAACAGGGGCGGGCAATGATTCCCTCAAAAATGAAATTATTAACGCAAGGGAAACTACAGCAGATCCCAATACCACCGCTCCTTTCGGAACGGCTGTCCCGAGCGAGGAAAGCGGTACGCAAACTCCTCCTGCCGAATAAAACCCGAAGTTTAGCACCATACTGTACACGGTATGGTTTTGTACATCGGCAAACGGCCTTTTTGTAAACACAAAGACACGAAGATACAAAATCGTGTCTTTGTGTTTTCTTGTTTAAATAATTTCCATAATTTGTTTTGTTTTATTTTTGCCTTTGTCATATTTTTGTAATAAATGAAGGCGAATTTTGCAGTGTTTCTTAATCCGGTAATGACGAATAAACAGGATATGGCGGTTTTTACATGGCATTTATTTCGTATTACCTAAATATTTAAACAAAATGAAAAAAGTATTATTATCGGCCATTTGCATCCTTATGATTCTTATTCCCGCTCAAGGAAGCGGTAAGGCGGACTGGCAGGAATACGCCGGCCGTTATGTTTTTTCCGTTGAAAATTCGGCGGAAACGGTAGAGATTACACTTCAAGGCGATTCGACGCTTACGGTTTTTTCCTCACTGGGAGAAGTTGCATTGACGCATGTCGGGAAAGACCGTTTTGAGGTTCCTCAATTCGGGGGAGTTGTTATTTTTGAACGGGATGAAAAGCGGCAAGTTATTGCCTGCAAGGTTTCCGTTGCTGCAATAGAGGGGGAAGAACTGAAAGCGCGGAAACAATGAGAAAACTTATTTGCACCGGAATACTTGCCTGTCTGGCGGTATCCGTATCCGCTCAATCGTCCGTTACGGGAATTGTTTACGAAGACCTTAACCGGAACGGGCGGCGGGATAAAAAGGAAAAGGGAATTGCAGGCGTTGCCGTATCAAACGGGACAGAGGTGTCGCTGACCGGTGCGGCGGGAAAATATTGCCTGCCGGCAAGCGATGACTTTATCGTTTTCGTCATTAAGCCTGCGGGCTACCGGACGGCTTTGGACGAGTTTAACCTGCCCCGGTCGTATTACCGGCATAAACCGGCCGGCTCGCCCGCAGGCTTCTACAAAGGCGTGGAACCGACCGGAGCGCTTCCCGCTTCAGTGGATTTTGCCCTGTATAAATACGATGAACCGGAAACATTTGCCGCCTTGCTTTTCGGGGATACCCAACCCTATAACGAACAGGAAATGGAATATCTGGAACGCGGAATAATTGCCGAAGTTCAAAACATACAGGGAGTCAGTTTCGGAATAACGCTCGGCGACTTAGTCGGCGACCGCCTGGATCTTCATTTACCTTACAGGCAGGCAATCAAACGGGCAGGCGTCCCCTGGTACAACGTGATGGGCAACCACGACATGAACTACGATGCTAAAGAAGACCGTTTGTCGGATGAATCGTTTGAAGCCCATTTCGGCCCGAACAGTTATGCGTTCAATTACGGGAAAGCGCATTTCATTGTATTGGACGATATTTTGTATCCGCATCCGGTAACGGGAAAAGGTTACTGGGGCGGATTGAGGGACGATCTGCTTGCCTTTATCGGAAACGACCTCGCTCATGTCCCGCACGACCGCCTGATAGTCGTTGCGATGCACATCCCGCTGATTGATTCGGAAGGCGAGGAGGCTTTCCGCGACGCCGACCGGCAGGCTTTGTACGGACTGTTGAAAAATTTCCCGAACGTCCTCTTTCTTTCCGCCCATACGCATATCCAGATGCAACACCGCATCGGGAAAGAGCAGGGCGTTGACCGTGAAAAGCCGATCTGTGAATACAATGCAGGAACAACTTGCGGCGACTGGTTTTCGGGTATCTTGAATGAGCAGGGGCTTCCCGTATCAACCATGCGCGACGGTACGCCCGCCGGATATGCTTTCCTGCGAATCGACGGAAACCGGTATGTATTGGATTACAAGGTGTTTGGAAAACCGGACGATTATCAGATAGCGCTGTATCATCCGAAAACCGTCCCTTTCCGGCGTTCGACCAGCGCTTCCATTTATGCCGACTTTTTTATGGGAAGCCGGGACGATACGGTGGAATGCCGGATTGACAATGACGCATGGATGAAGATGCAGCGGGTCGATGAATTTGATCCGGCTTATTGCCGTTACGTACAGAACTGGGATTACCTGGAGCATTTAGTTCCCGGCCGCCGCCCGTCCAACCCGGTTATTTGCAGCCACCTGTGGAAAATCCGGATACCAACCGCCCTGCCGGTCGGCAAACACCGGATTGAAGTCCGGGCTAAAGACCGCTTTGACCGGATACATACGGCGAAGAGTAGTTATTTAATAGAGATTCTGCCGGCATATCCATGATTGCGGCAAGCCATATTTCGGCGCGGGAATGACGGACTTCACAACCGCACTGCGACAATTTGAAATGCACCCGTTAAATTTCATTTTTTGCGGAATTGTCATTTATTATTGTGTAAAAATATTCCCGAATAAAAAAAATGTTCCCGGTTACATTTAAGATGTAATGCGGAACAATTCAAATGTTCCGAGTTACATTTAAAATGTAATCGGGAACAATGCAAATGTTCCGAGTTACATCTAAAATGTAATCGGGAGCAATTCAAATGTTCCGAGTTGCATTTAGAATGTAATCGGGAGCAATGCAAATGTTCCGGGTTACATTTAAAATGTAATCGGGAGCAATGCAAATGTTCCGAGTTGCATTTAAAATGTAATCGGGAACAATTCAAATGTAACGCGGAACATTTTAAATGTAACCGGGAGCAATTCAAATGTAACGCGGAACATTTTAAATGTAACCGGGAACAATTCAAATGTAACCCGGAACATTTTAAATGTAACCGGGA
>JAITCT010000144.1 GCA_031282925.1 Dysgonamonadaceae bacterium
TGTTATTGTTTGTATGGCAGTAAATTTCACATGATGCAAGAATTGTTTGAACGTCAATCCATGCCTTTCTACCGCTTTGGCGACTTGATTCATTTGGGAAAAATCGGAGAAAAAGAATGGACTGTGTTTATCAAAAAACGGTTTGAAAACACAGGAAAGTATATCAATAGCAGTTATATTGCAAAAATTATCAACGATGTGGACAAACATTCGTATTATGTTCAACAACTGTCGCACCTGATTTGGGAAAAAACCGATACGGAAGTTACGGAAAATGTTTATCAAGAAGCATTAGACGATATGATTTCACAGAATGCAATTCTGTATCAAAGAGATACCGAGTTAATGTCGTCCACTCAACTCAATTTTCTGAAAGCAATCGCTTCCGGTGTAAAACAAAATCTAAGCGGCAAAGATACGGTAGCGAAGTATAAATTAGGCACTTCGGCAAATGTAATAAAAATCAAAAAAAATCTCTTGTTCGATGAAATTATTGATATTCGGAATAAAACCGTTTCTTTTATCGACCCTGTGTATGAACTTTGGTTTAAAAGAGAAATATTGTAACCTGTTATCTGCCAATATAATTTTAAATTTACATTAAAAATGAAAAAATTCCTGATAAACGAATTCTATTTTTGTGCAGGCATCCTGTTTCTCCTGCTGGCAAAAATCAAAAGCAAGGCATTAAGGTATTCGCCCAAAGCATTTTCTACTGCGGAAATAGAACGATGCATTGAATATGATATTCATGTGGCCGATGATTGGTTGAAACATTTGAAGGAATATGCTTCCGATTATACCATTCAAGATAAGCATGTTTTGGAATTAGGTCCCGGTTCGGATTTGGGCGCAGGCCTCTATTTGCTGTCCAAATCGGTAAAAAAATACACAGCCGCCGATGTGTATGATTTGGCGTCGGATGTTTCGCCGGATTTTTACCGTGCTTTTTTTACTTATCTGCGGGAAAAAGAGCAAGTCCATACAGATTTGCTGGAAGAAGAGCTTCTTAAAACCCGTCATCGTCAAAATGGGCGATTAAATTATGAGTGCCGTTCCGATTTTAATTTGGTAGAGGCTGTCGGCGGCGACAAGGTTGATTTGATATTCAGCAATGCTGCATTTGAGCATTTCTCTGACTTCCGGAAAACCATCCAGGATATGAGCAGGGTAGTTGCATCCGGCTCTTTGCTTGTGGTATCAATTGATTTACAAACACATTCGCGGTGGATTCGGGATAAAGATCCGAACAATATTTACCGGTATTCCGACCGGCTTTATAAGTTATTCAACTTTCAGAGTTCACCTAACCGTGTACGCCCCTGGCAATACAGGGAGGCTTTGGAGCAGAACGGATGGAAAAATATTGTCATTCAACCGGAAATGAGGCTGGACGATCGGCGATTGAATTATTTTCAGGATTATTTAAATCCGGACTTCAGGGATGCAGTCAATCAAATGAATTATTTAACGGTCTGGATATGTGCTGCCAAACAATAGTAATTGAAATTGTATCCGTTCAATTTTCTGAAAGCAATTGTTTCCGGCGTAAAACAAAATCTAAGCGAAAAAGATACGATGTGATTATTATGTAACAGGAAATATATAAACAAACGAATATATTGAAAATTATTATCAAGGATATCTGGATTAATCATGGATAAAAAAATAAAAGTACATATTATCGGAACACATGGCGTTCCTGCAAGATATGGGGGATTAGAAACATTAGCCGATTTTTTGTGCCGGCACCTGAATCAGGATTTCGACATAACAGTATATTGTAATGCACATAAATATCCTGAAAAGATAAAAGAGTATTATGGGGCAAAGTTGAAATATCTGAATATAGAAGCAAATGGCTTTAAAGGGATTTTCTATGACTTGATTACATATATCCAATCGTTGGGTGAGGCTAATGTGATTTTATATCTAAGCCCTGTCGGGTCGGGCTTTATGACTCCATTAAAATTTTTCACTAAAACAAAAGTGATTGTGAATCACGGAGGATTAAACGAGTGGGAACGTGAAAAATTGAATAAATGGCAAAGAATTTGGGCTAAGTTCAACCATTATGTGGCGTCTATGTGTTCTGATGTGAATATCGCTGACAGTTCGTTATATAAAAAAAGTTTGAAAGATACTTTTAATGCAGCATCCGTTGTTATCAAATACGGTGGGGACCACGTTAATATAATCGAAAGAAATGACGTTCGGTTTTCAGACAAATACCCGTTTGTATTCAATGGCGATAAATATGCAGTAAGTGTTTCGAGAGCTCAGTTGGATAATAATATACATTTAGTCTTGGAAGCTTTTGAGAAATTCTCGGAATATAAAATAGTATTGATTTCAAACTGGAATATTTCCGAATATGGAAAAAAGTTAAGACAAAAATATATAAATCATCCTAATATGATCCTGCTTGATGTAATCTATGAAAAGAACGAATTAGACTATATCAGGAGTAATGCTTATGTATATGTACATTCACATTCCCGTTGCGGTACCGCTCCTACTCTGGTAGAGGCAATGAGCTTAGGGCTGGCTGTTATTTCATACGACACGCCTGTCAATCATGAAACTACGCATAATCAGGCCTGTTTTTTTGATAATTCTGACACGCTTGTAAATCTGTTGTTAAACATTTCGGAAAATCAAAGGGCGACGGTTGCTTTAATTATGAAAAATATAGCCCAATCCGAATATCAGTGGAAAACAATTGCCGAACAATATAAAAATTTAATAAATAGTTTTTTTTAATCAGATGCAAGTGTTAAATATTACAAATATACCTGCAACGGATATTGAACTTTCAGGCCGAACGTCTCCACGGAGTCTAACCGGCTTCCGGGTGTGTCGAAGCCCCGTTTACTTGTCAACCCATTTACTTGTTTACGTATGAAACAGTTATTATTTTTAATATTCACACCGCTTGTTTTTTTTGCAACTTGTTCGGACGGCGACAAACCTGCCATCAACGGAATGTGGCAGTTGAAGGCCATTGAAGACAGTTTGCATACTATTCCGGTGGATACTATTTTTTACTCTTTTCAACGGCAGTCAATTTTTTCTTATACCATACTACAGGAAAAAGAAAGCCTGCCGGCAACAACTACCGTAATATACGGATTTATTGATTTCCCCGATAATAATCATTTACATATTCAACTGGATAAGAATCATTACGGGCAGGCCCCTTATGT
>JAITCT010000171.1 GCA_031282925.1 Dysgonamonadaceae bacterium
TCTATGATTTCGTCAAAAGTAGTTTCAGGCATTCTTTCGATATTCGGCAATGTTATGTTAAAGTATTGGCAGGGAGCAAATGCAAATCCGCCTTTACTGATGTTTTTTGTCCGTATTTGTCCTGCAAAATCATAAAGACCGCCGAAGAGGTAAGCGTGAATTTGTTGCAGGCATTTTATTGTCCCCGCGTCTAAACTTTTAAGTAAACCGCTTTCAAAAAGCGTGTATGCCTTTTTCTTGCTTTGTCCGTCAATAGTGTTGTCGCTGTAAAGAAACCAGTCGAGAAATTTCATTGCTCTGTTGTTTGGAAAATTTTTTGCGAGCAAGATAACACCTTCGCTGTCCAGCGTATCGGTTAAACGCATTTTCCCGTCAGGCGCTTTTAATTTCAACCTCTTACAAATTGTAAGGAGTTGGTTATTTTCCTTACTTTAACCTGCTTTTAAGCACATACTAATAATTACGGGCATCTTCGCTTTCGCTTAAAACGGCCACAATATCAATAATCGAAAACCGCCATGTGGAATTTTCGTCGTCCCAAAACGGCTCGCACTTCGCGGTCGTTAAAAAATCTGATGGATACTTTCATTGTTTTTTATCTTTTAATTGCACTTGCAGTAGGGTGTATTTCAAATTGTCGCGCCTTGTCATTCCCGTGCAGGCGGGAATGACGGGCTTCACAACCGCACTACCATCTAAACTTTATTTATCCTGCCATTATGATTCTCCAGATCTCTTAATTATTTATTTTACCCAGTATTCATCTTGCCCTTCCAACTCTTTTCCCCATACGGTATCTTATACTGTATCGGTAATATCAATACACCAGCGGTCGCCAAACCATTTGCCAAGTTTTCGGGCGGGTGTCTTGCTTCATTACATCAATGTTCAATTCGCCATGATTTGCAAGCCCTGCATTGGTGTTCTTCGCGCAACTGTTTAATATCCATTCTGTAAATTTCATTTCAACGCTTTTCCGAATAACTCCGCGTTAAACCGCTGCCAAACAATAAAGCGGCATTGCACCCCCCGAAACCGGACAGCATTTTTATAAAAAACGGCTTACCGGACGGCGAAATTGTGCGGGGTATATTTAACTTAAACTGTTCGTTCCCGAACGAGAATGTTTCATCTTTTCCGAAATCTTTGACCGGTAAAATCAGGTTGCTGTCATGGGCATACATGGATATAATCGATTCCAGTACTCCACATGCTCCCAGTGTGTGTCCGAATAAGGATTTCAAACTGTTTACGGGCGTAGCATCCAAACCGGCGCGGCGCAGCGCAACGGCTTCCATAGCGTCGTTGTAAGGCGTTGCCGTGCCGTGTGCATTGATAAAGGCAATATCCTCTTTTTCAACACCGTGTAAAATGTTTTGCAAAGCGCGGAAACTTCCTTCCGCCGTCCGCGAAGGCCCTGAAATATGATTGGCGTCATTTCTGACGGCTCCCTTTATCAAGCCTGATTTTGATTTTTTTTCGATTCCGGCCTTTGCATACACGATGGTTGCAACGGCTTCTCCCAGATTCAAGCCTGTCCGTCCAGCGGCAAACGGACGGCAAATTTCGGGCGACAGGGCTTTGAAGGACTGAAAACCCGAAATGATGAATTTCGACAGCATTTCCGCCCCGACAACGACTGCATAATCGCAGTTTCCCGATTCTATTTCGCGCAGGGCGGCTATTTGAGCGGCCGCTCCCGAAATACAGGCATTTGAAACTACTGCCGGCGTATTCGGGTTATTGAAATAGCGAGCCGTTACGCTGGCCGAATGCCATAAAAAAACGAAGCGTTGGGGAAATTTTTCCAGTAAATCGACATTCCCTTTGGTTGTTGACAAGATAAACAAAACGCGATTGCCGGACAAATCAATACCGGCCGCTTCATTGGCGTAATAAACGGAGAGAATGGCGGCTTTTTCAAGGTCGGTGGCCGGATACGCCTTCTCTTTGCCGCAAATGGCTGGAAATTCATCATTTAGCCGTTCCCTGTCAATCATGGAAGCGATAAACGGTTCGGGCAGATTGAACAGGTTTTCATAGCGTTTCAATCCTGTTTTACCTGCTTGAACCGCCTGAAAGTTTTCCCGGCTTGAGAATCCCAGCGAAGAAATGATATTATCGCCGATTTTTACAATCATATCAGGCCATGTTTCCGTTTCCATGCTTCATAAAAAGGGGGATTTACCCACAGTAACCGGTAATCCTTATCTAAAAACACCTGTATGGAATAGCCCGTAGCAATCAGCGACCGGTCGTCCGTATCGACAATTTCGTAATCGAAGACTATTTTGGCGCTTTCCGTATTGCGGAAAGTAATATTAACCAGGGCTTTTTTCCCGTAAGTCAGTGGGTTTTTGAAATTAAATTCCAGTTTCACCAGGGGCGCATAGCAGCCGTTTTCAAAAATGTCGAGATATTTCAAGCCGTACTTGCGGCCGAAAGCTTCGCGTGCATCTTCAAAATACAGTGCATAAGAACCGTGCCATACGATGTTCATCGAATCTACTTCGCTGAAACGGATATTTATTTCACAGGAAGCGCTTAGCATTTTTTTTGTTTAACATTTGTAATGTCTAATAAATAACAAGGAGAGGGGTTACAAGCTATTGATTTCGCATCGCTTAGTCTAATTATCGTGCTAATTCAGGTACAAAAGTACAAATATTTTACCTGAAAACGAGTGCAAAATTTCAAAATTAGTGCAGGGGAGCGTGCTATTTCGTTTTTGTTGCCGCCATATAACAAAAACAACTCAGGGACGCCCGTATGAGCGTCCCTGAGAAACCAAAAATTTGCCGTGTCAAGTTGTTATTTAACCAAAATCTTTTTAGCGGCAGTTTTACCGTTAGCGGTATATCCGACAACGTAAATGCCTTTGGGCAAAGAAGCGGAATATTGGTGATTCCCTCCGTTCAAATATTGCTCTTTCACGAGCGAAACAACTTCCCTTCCCTGCAAATCCGATACGGTAAGCGACACCCTGGCAGCGTCCGGCAACAAAAGACCGACGGACAGTTCCGAACCCGCACTGCGGACAAGGAATCCGTTATCCGCGTTTTTGCCTGCAATTGTTTGAATGGCGGT
>JAITCT010000236.1 GCA_031282925.1 Dysgonamonadaceae bacterium
AAACTTTGCGTAACTTGTGGAGAACCTTTGGTTGCCGGGGAAAATTATTTTTGCCTGGAATGTTTCCTGAAATTACCGAAAACCAATTATCACCTGATCCCCGACAACCGGACAACCGACCGTTTTGCCGGAAAAATTCCCGTTGCGAAAGGCGCTTCCTATTTATATTACAGTAAAGGCGGAATCAGTCAAAAACTAATCGCCGAAATCAAATACCGCGACAACCGGAATCTGGGCGAGTGGATGGGCGTTTTGCTGGCAAAAGACTGGCTCCCGGGCGGTTTTTTTCATGGGATAGACTGCCTGGTTCCTGTTCCGCTTCACCCGTCCAAAGAGAAAAAACGGGGATTTAACCAGTCGGAAATGATTGCATCGGGAATTTCACAAATTACGGGTATCCGGATAGATACAAAAAACATAATCCGCAAAAAAGCCAATGAAACCCAAACAAAGAAAGGCCGTTTTGAACGGTGGAAAAATACAAAAGACCTGTTCGAGGCAAAAAATATTGATTTTTTCAACAGCAAACATGTTTTGATTATAGATGATGTGCTGACAACCGGTTCGACTTTGGAAGCCGTCGCCCGAAGTATTTTAAAGGCAACAAATGTAAAAATAAGCCTTTTAAGTTTGGCAATTACGTGATTTTTTTAAAATTCAAAGGATATTTTGCCGAATTGTCATTTTGATTGATTACTTTTGCACTTCAAATTAACACTGAATACGGAAAATATATCTTTTCAATGCGAACATTAGAACAAATACTCGCCAATAAACTGCTGAAAGTAAAAGCGGTTAAACTTCAGCCTGCCAACCCGTTCGTTTGGGCTTCCGGCTGGAAATCGCCGGTTTATTGCGACAACAGAAAAACGCTGTCTTATCCTTCGTTGCGTAATTTTATCAAACTGGAACTGGCTCGTACCATTATCGAAAAGTACGGAAATGTAAACACCATTGCAGGAGTAGCAACGGGCGCTATTGCCCAGGGAGCAATGGTTGCCGAAGAGCTAAACCTGCCTTTTGTTTATATTCGCTCCACGCCCAAAGACCACGGTCTGGAAAACCTGATTGAAGGCGATTTGAAACCGGGTTCCAAAGTAATCGTTGTGGAAGACCTGATTTCTACGGGCAACAGCAGCCTGAAAGCAGTCGAAGCCGTCAGGAATACAGGCTGTGATGTGATAGGCCTGATTGCTATTTTCACTTACGGATTTCCTGTTGCCGATGAAAAATTCAAAGAAGCAAAAGTCAAATATACCACTTTATGCAATTATGACGCTATTTTGGATGAAGCCTTGAAAACGGACTACGTGGACGAATCCGAAATTAAAACCCTTCAGGAATGGAGGAAAGACCCTGTTAACTGGAATCCTAAATAATTTTCAAATATGACTGAATTTACAAGCGAAATCAAACAACTTCCTCACAGTGGGACAACTGTCTATGAAGTTCTTTCCGATTTAAGCAATCTTGAAAAACTCAAAGAACAGCTTCCGGACAGTAAAATACAGGCTGTTACGTTCGAGCGCGATTACTGTACCTTTAATATAAGTGCGGTAGGGAACGTGCGCGTTACCATCGTGGAACGCGAACCCGGCAAAACGATTAAATTCACGGCCGACCAGTCGCCGATCGAATTTTATCTGTGGATACAACTTAAAGAAGTGGATTCGCAGAGCACACGGATAAAATTGACCCTCAAAGCCGAATTGAATCCGGTGTTGAAACCGATGGTGTCGGGTATGCTTCAAACCGGTCTGGATCAAATCGCAGACGTTTTAGCCGCCATACCGTATGAAACTCTGGGAAAAAAACATTAGGGTTGACAAAACAATCGAAAATTTCACAGTCGGGAAAGACCGGGAAATGGATTTGTACTTGGCCAAAGCCGACGTGTCAGGCTCAATGGCGCATATAATCATGCTCGAAAGCATCGGGCTGTTGACCGGAGACGAACTCCGCGAACTTTTATCCGAACTCCGGAATATTTACCGAACCATCCTGTCCGGCGAATTTACGATTGAAGAAGGTGTTGAAGATGTACATTCCCAAGTCGAATTGCTGTTAACCCGCAAACTGGGCGACACAGGAAAAAAGATTCACAGCGGCCGGTCGCGTAACGATCAGGTACTGCTGGATGTAAAACTTTTTACCCGCGATGCGATTCGAAATCTGGCGGAAATCGTTTCCGACCTGATAGATATTTTATTAGACCGGAGCGAAAAATACAAAAATGTTTTGCTTCCGGGCTATACGCATCTGCAAATAGCCATGCCTTCGTCGTTCGGGCTTTGGTTCGGCGCTTATGCCGAAAGTTTGACTGACGATTTGCAGCTATTGCTGGCCGCTTACAAAATCTGTAACCGCAATCCCTTGGGTTCGGCGGCCGGATACGGCTCTTCATTCCCCTTAAACCGGCAGATGACTACCGATTTGCTGGGATTCGATTCGATGAATTACAATGTCGTTTATGCGCAAATGGGACGGGGAAAATTGGAGCGCACGGTCGGGTTTGCTTTGGCAGGAATCGCGGCAAGCCTTTCAAAACTGGCCGTTGACGCTTGTCTGTATAACAGCCAAAACTTCGGTTTTATCCGTTTGCCTGACGAATTTACGACCGGCTCAAGCATCATGCCGCACAAGAAAAATCCCGACGTCTTTGAATTGATACGGGCAAAATGCAATTTGATCCAAGGCCTTCCGCAACAAATTACTTTGATTGTCAATAACCTGCCTTCGGGTTATTTCCGTGATTTGCAAATGACCAAAGAAGTCTTTTTACCGGCTTTCGGCGAATTGTCCGACTGTATCCGCATGGCCGGCCGGATGATGCAATCGGTGAAAGTCAATGAGAATATCCTGGAAGATGAGAAATACGATTTGCTTTTCAGCGTGGAAAAAGTGAATGAATTGGCACTGAAAGGCATCCCTTTCAGGGACGCCTATAAACAGGTCGGATTGGAAATCGAATCCGGCCGGTTCACTGTTGACAAAAAAGCACTTCATACCCACGAAGGAAGCATCGGGAATCTCTGTAACGATAAAATTGCCGCCCTGAAAAAGGAAATAATCGGCGCGTTTGATTTCGACAAAATCAAACGGGCTGAGGAACAGCTTGTGAAAACGTGAAAAATCTCATCATCTCCATACTACTTATTTGCATTGTTTTTTCCTGCAAAGAAGAAATTTACTCAACAATTCCGACCGCTCCGGTCAGTTACAAACTGAACTTAAATCTCTATGAGGCCGACGCTCGGTTAAACGCAGGAGTAGGCACTTATCTGTGTATTACCCAAAAACGGCTCGAAACAGACCGGTTGGGATTCGGCGGTTTATTGATAGTCAACGGAATAGGAGAAGAAGCGGTCAATATTTATGCCTACGATTTGGCTTGTCCCAATGAAGCCAGCCGGAATGCATTGGTAGTTCCCGAAAACATCAGTGAAGCGGGGAGTCCGACGGCGATTACGGCTAAATGTCCGAAGTGCGGCGCGGTTTTTAATATCATTGATGGATATGGGACGCCGCAATCCGGTTCAAAATACTATTTACGGGCTTACCGGGTGATGAAAACCATGAATAACGGGGAATATTTGGTGGCGCAATGACGGTTGCGACAAATTGAAAGTTTACATTCTTTCGGGAACATCAATTCCTAATAATCCGAAACCGGTTTTTATTATTTTTCCGACGTTTTGAGATAAAACCAAACGGAATTTTTTGAGTTCTTCGTTTTCTTCTCCCAGAATAGAAAAATCATGGTAAAATTGATTGTATTCTTTTACCAAATCGTAGATATAATTGGCAATTACGGCCGGACTGAAATTGTCGGCGGCTTCTTTTACCGTTGCCGGAAATTCGGATAATAATTGTATCAGTGTTTCTTCTTTTGAAGATATGGATAGCGGTTGCAGAGGCGCAAAATGCATTGTTCCTGCGGAAGCGGCGGTTTCATTGTATTTCCGCAAAACGGATTGAATCCGGGCGTAGGTGTATTGAATGAAAGTACCTGTATTTCCGTTGAAATCAATAGATTCTTTGGGGTTGAAAACCATATTTTTGCGGGGATCTACTTTCAAAATAAAGTATTTCAATGCGCCTAATCCGACTGTCTGCGAGACTTTGTCAATTTCTTCTTCCGGATAGCCGTCCAATTTTCCCAGTTCCCTGGCTGTTTCTTTGGCGGTGTTAATCATTTCTTCGATTAAATCGTCGGCATCAACGACCGTGCCTTCGCGGGATTTCATTTTTCCTTCGGGCAGTTCGACCATTCCATAAGAGAAATGTACCAGGCCTTTCCCAAAATCAAAGCCTAATTTATCCAAGAGGATGGAAAGTACCTGAAAATGATAATTTTGTTCATTCCCAACCACATAAATCATTTTATCAATCGGATAATCATCGAAACGAAGTTTGGCCGTTCCAATGTCCTGCGTCATGTAAACCGAAGTACCGTCGGCTCTTAGCAAAAGTTTTTCGTCCAAACCGTCGGCGGTCAGGTTTGCCCAGACCGACCCGTCTTCTTTCCGGTAGAAAATACCTTTTTGCAGGCCTCTTTCGACTTCTTTTTTGCCTTCTGTGTAAGTCCGGGATTCGTAGTAAATTTTGTCGAAGTTGACGCCAAGCGCTTTGTACGTTTCATCGAAACCCGCATAAACCCAAGCGTTCATCATTTCCCAAAGTGCGATGGTTTCAGGGTTGCCGGCTTCCCATTTGCGGAGCATTTCGCGGGCTTCGGCCATCAATGCGGATTTTTCTTCGGCTTCTTTCTGCGACATGCCGGCAGACTGTAATTCGGAAAGTTCCCTTTTATATTCCCTGTCGAATTTCACGTAGTAATCGCCAATCAAATGGTCGCCTTTTTTGCCGGAAGATTCGGGCGTTTCGCCGTTTCCCCATTTTTCCCATGCGAGCATGGATTTGCAAATATGGATTCCGCGATCATTTACAATATTGGTTTTCACCACATTGTAACCGTTGGCTTTCATGATTTCCGAAAGGCTGTAACCCAATAAATTATTCCGTATATGGCCTAAATGCAAGGGTTTATTGGTGTTTGGGGACGAATATTCAATCATGACTAAA
>JAITCT010000289.1 GCA_031282925.1 Dysgonamonadaceae bacterium
ATACTCATGCCATTTTTATAGCAGTTTCGAACAAGTTTGCTTATACCTTCTTTTATGCCTTCTTCTCTGCCTTCATCCCTACTCCTTCTCATGCCGAGAATCACATCGTCGTATTCCCAAATGCTTTTACCGTATGTTTTCATTTCCCTTTTTGTTAAATTATTTACTTTTGATTTTTCGTATAATTCCCTGAATATGCCTTCATTGAAGTTTTTCGGACATTCGGACAGTTTTTCCATATTCTTGATGGAATAAAGCCATTTGTCAATATCCGTTTTCAGTTCGTCTTCCGTTTTATCAAACTTCGGCAATTCTATCGTGATAACCCCCCATTTGCCGGTTGCTGTTTCACTGGCCTCTTGCCGAACGATTTGCATTCGCTCTATGACAATCTCTTTTGCCTTTTCTTCCGGAAAGATGATACTGTCAAGGATGCATATCATATACACGCCGCTGATGGAATAATCCCATGGAACTTTTACTTCCTCTCCTTTGCTGTTCTTTCCGGTTACTTTACCCTTCGGAGCCTGGCTAATCACAGGATAAGCCATGTAAAACAGTATCCTCTCCATAAAATACGGTTGCGGAGAAGCCTGCATTTCTACGATAAACCGTTCACCCGTTACGCCTGTGCAGTAAACATCGTACACTGCCTTACGGTTTTCTTTGATATAGCCCAACTGTTCCGTCTGAAGATATTCTATATCTGCAATTTCCCTGTTTAAAATTACATCTAAAAAAGCTGTCAACAATGTTTTATCGCCGAATGTTTTTTTAAAACCAAAATCGGTTTTTATATTCATAAAAGCCAATAAACCAACTGTTTTCTTTGTATCTGTTTTTTCCTTTCCTTTTGTCATAATGCAATCATTTCAATACGTAACATCCACTGCAAAATTATAATTTATCTTTCATATTCCCAAATTCTTTATTGCGAGCGAGGGTATTTCAAACTGTCACACCAACGGGGGATTCGCCGGCTATATTGACAGGTTGAACCTGTCGGGATAATAGGCGCAAGGTGAAACCTCCACCAACGGGGGGAGGGGGTAATGACGTGTGCCATATTTCAACCTCACCGCGTCATTGCGAAGGCGTAGCCTGAAGCAATCCGGAGAACAACGCAACTCAATTCCTGATTGCTTCGCCGCTTCGCGACTCGCAATGACGACTGCGGTAATTCTCAATTACCCCGTTTACCCGTAATTCGTAATTTCAGTTTATAAAAAACCTTCCGGCAACTGCATCGTTACGCAATGCAAACTGCCGCGCTGTTTGATTAACGGGCAGCAATCAATAGCGATAATTTCCCTGTCCGGAAAGGCTTGCTGCAACTGCATACAGGCAATTTCATCCAGGTAGGAATTGTAGCAGGGCATGAGGACGGCGCCGTTGATAATCAGGAAATTGGCGTAAGAAGCCGGTAGCCGGTAGCCGTCTTCATAAACGGCTTCCGCGGCAGGCAAAGGAATCAGGCGGTAGGGTTTGCCGTCGGAGGTTTTGAATTTCTGGAGTTCCCGCTCCATTTGCGACAGCGCTCTGAAATGCTCGTCGGTTTCGTCCGTACACTGTACGTAAGCAATGGTACGGGGGTCGCAAAACCGCGCCAAAGTGTCGATATGGCCGTCGGTATCGTCGCCTGCCAAATACCCCCTGTCCAGCCAGAGTATCCGTTTCAGGCCGAAAATTTGCCGGAAATAACCGGCGATTTCCGCTTTGGTTTCGTAACTGTTGCGGTTCTTCGACAGGAGACACCGGCTGGTGGTAAGCAGCGTTCCTTCGCCGTCCGATTCGATGCTTCCGCCTTCCAGCACGATGTGAAGCATGTCCTGATAAATGGTGCGGGAAGAAAAGGCTTTGCTTTCAAACAGGTTTTTCGTAATTTGATTGTCGTAAGTTGCGGGGAATTTCAAACCCCAGCCGTTGAAAGCGAAGTCGTAAATACAGGGGCGGCCGTTCACGCGGACGCTGATCGGGCCGTGGTCGCGCGCCCAGGTATCGTTGGAAGGTATTTCCCGGAAAATGATACGCGATTCGTCAATGTTTCCCAGGGCGGCTTTTACTTTGCCGGCTGAAGCGCAGACAATCAGTAATTTTTCCCTGCCGGCAATGGCGCGGGCAATGGCTACAAAACAGGCAACCGCCTCGTCCAGGTAAAGTTTCCAGTCCGTAGCTCGATGCGGCCATGTCAGCATGACGCCGCTTTGCGTTTCCCATTCGGCCGGAAGTTGCAGGGTAAATGTAGCGTTGTTGATTGCCATTTAAGGATTTATACACACCCTGCCCGTCAGGGGCAGGAGGATTAAGGAATAATAACCGACTGTATTGCGCCCCAGGGGCCTTTTTCGCCGCGGGTGTTTTCCCATCGTCCGGCAAGATACAGGATTTTGCCCCGCTCTTCGCCTTTGAAAGAAAAGCGGAAAGGCGTGTGCGTATCGAAAGAAGACTTGGGGAGGTCTTCCCATCCGGCGGGAGGCGTATCCAGAATGCCCCAGAGGAGTTCGATTCCGTGTACGCCCTTGGGCTTGGCATGTCCTTTGTCCGTGCCGACGTTCCGGAAATGAACTTCCACGACAGCCGGCGACGGCAGACGGATTTCGATGGCCGGAACGGTATCCGGCGGGGGGACGGGCGTATGTCCGCTGCCGCTACGTTTCGGAAAGCCCATTGCGACCAGGTCTTCGTCCGTTACAAGCGGGCTGGTTTTCATAAAACCGGTGTAGAGCTGCCGGTAGAGCGGCGTAAATGCTGCTTCGGCGCTGGCAAGGGCTGTTGCCATGAGCGACGTTCGCGTTGCGGGGTTCAACCATGCCTCGTAAGCGTGCATGAAGGTCGTGCAGGCGGGGTCGAATACGTCGTCCAACCATGTTCTCTGGGGGGAATCAAGGGCAAATCCCATGCGGACAAAATTGCCGGGGGCCGCAAGATAAGCCAGTGTTTGCTTGATCCTGTTGTACAGGGCTTCGTGATTTTTGGGTAACCAGTCTGATGCCATTTTGCTTGTCGTTTTTTAATTAGTGAATAATTTGTGTTTTCAATTGCGTTGCAAAATAAGGGAATATTTA
>JAITCT010000307.1 GCA_031282925.1 Dysgonamonadaceae bacterium
TTCCAGCAGTTCTGGCACGCCAACAGCGATATATGGCTGAAAAGGTGCGATGATTATCCGGAAGCGGCGCCTCACTTGGTGATGATGGCCTTCCTGCAACGGGTGATTAACGGCGGCGGACAAATTATCCGCGATATGGCCTCGGGAACAGGCCGCCTCGACCTCTGCCTGATATACGAAAACCAAAAATATCCGGTAGAACTGAAGATACGCTACGGCGACAAATATCTGGAAGAAGGTCTCATACAAACCGCCCGCTACATGGACCAGCACTGCTGCAACGAAGGCTGGATGGTGGTCTTCGACCGCCGGACAACCGTCCAATGGGAGGATAAACTCTACTTTAAAAAAGAAACGGTGGACGGGAAAACGGTTACGGTTGTAGGAGTATAAAAACAACAGCGGTAAAACAACCACACCACCACAACGGCAATCCGCCCGCAGGTAATCCGCGAATTTATAACGTCCGGCAGACATGGCTAATGAGCCGTTCATTCATGCACCCGCCACAAACAAAAATTTGCAACAATGAAAAAAAGGTTATACCTTTGCGGCGAAAAATTTATAAATACATGGGCTTGACTGGTTTTGACAGCGGGCAGAAGTGGTTTGTAAGCATGCAGTGCGTCGTTGTCCGGCACTTGAATCTCGGATGATAACAGTTAATTGGCGAAAATACTTACGCTCTCGCTGCTTGATTGAAGAATAGTAGATCATAGCTAATTCCGGTTCAAGGAATCGGAACGGGACGTCACCCGGAAGCTGTGGCTTCGAAGCAATCCGAATTGGTGGCGCAGGAATATCGGAGATAGTTTGAAGGACGTCCCGGCCTTCGGATGAAATTCAGGGAATAAGCTCAATAATCGGTTGCCTCAGCCTCATATTGAGTCGAAAACAAAAATAAGGATAAGCATGTAGAAAGCAAATTGGTTCCTCGTTTGGACGAGGGTTCGAATCCCTCCAGGTCCACAAGTAATTTGCAATAATCCTAAACCAAACACTTGTAGCATTTATTTCCCGTTAATAAAATCTTTGACGATGTATTCTGGTCTTTCCTTCACTTCATCGAAAAGAATCCCGATGTATTGTCCCAAAACGCCGATAGTAAGCAGTTGGATTCCCCCGAAAAAAATCACAATAATCATGATGGAAGTCCAACCGGATTCGGCATTGGTATATCCGAAAATTTTACCGAGAATATACCACAGCGCCATAAAAATGCCGATTACTACCGTTGCAAACCCCAGTCCGGTAGCCATTAGCAACGGTTTTTTGGAAAAATAAAACAGGGCTGTTGTGGCGAACGATAGCATTTTCTTCAAAGGGTATTTTGTTTCTCCGGCCAAACGGGCTTCTCTTTCGTAATAAAAAGGCACTTGCTTGAAACCGACCCAGGATATTAATCCCCGGATGTATTTTCCCCGTTCTTTGAAACGTTTGAATTGTTCGATAATCTGCGAGTCAATCAACCGGAAATCACCCGTATCCAACGGGAAATCTACCTCCGACAACCGGTTCAAGGTGCGATAAAACTTTTTGGCCGTCCACAGTTTGAATTTACTCTCTCCGATTCGTTTTCTCCTTACACAATAAACCACATTGGCGCGTTCCTCCTTCTGTTTGGTCAACAATTCCGGAATCAGTTCGGGCGGGTCTTGCAAATCGGCGTCAATAATAACGGCAAAGTCGGTGGTACAGTGATGAATGCCGGCTGTTACAGCGGCTTGATGTCCAAAGTTCCGGGAAAAATTAATGACCTTCACCGACAGGTCTTTGTTCGCAATATCCGATAAAATATCCAGGGTTTTATCCTTGCTTCCGTCGTTGATAAATATCATTTGCGAGGAAACCGAACTCAGGGAACTCAATATCGCTTTGATTCGCCCGTAGGTTGTCTCAATCACGGATTCTTCGTTATAACAGGGAATAATGATGCTGAGTGTTTGCATAATGATTTCAGGTTATGATATTATTTAAACGTGAAATATTTATTCACCATGAAATTTAAAATCGTATAAACAACAATTCCGGCTAACTGGCAAATTCCGGCGGCGCTCACCGCATAGTCAAAACAGAAGAAATGCAAATGAAATCCATCCATTACTATGTACTTATACAGAATATTGACAAGCGCTAACTGAATGGCAAAACATATCAAAAAAGCAACAACAAACCGCACCGCTTCAGGTTTCCATTTGTTTTTGCTTTTGAAAGTCCATAAGCGGTTACAAACATAACTGTTTATCAATCCGACAATGTAACCTGCCGTATTTGAGATAGAAAGCGCTAATGACGAAATTTTCCCTCCACCTTCCGGACGGAATACAAAGTACATTATCATCCAAATTGTTATTATGGTCAGCAGTGTATTTATTACGCCGACAGCACCGTATTTAACCGATTGAATCAGAAAATTATTTCTCATCTGCGAATATTACATCCTTTTACTTGTATTGCAGTTCCCTGCGAATATCTTCTTCCGAAAATAATTTCACATTGGTAATGATGAAGCTATTATTGATAAAATTACCGTATTGATTACATTCATCAATAGCGTTTTCAAACAGACCTTTGATGTTGGCGTCAATATTAATCAGGAAAAGAATTGTAAAATAATTTTCCGCAATTTTTACTTCTTCCACTTCTCCGCCGCGTCGCCCAATAGCATAAGACATTTCTTTTTCAATCAACTCGCGTTGATAATTTGAAAAAGGCCGAAGATGATTGGCCTTGAAAAAAGCCGAAAAGCGTAATTTATCTCCTTTTCCGCCCAAACCGGTCGAAATAAAAATTTTTTTCTCATCGGACAATTCCGACTCCAAGGTAATTTTTGCCTGCACAAGAGACATCACAGTCCAGTCGTCTTCATGCTCTTTACTGTAAGATTCAATGGTACGGTAAGCTTTGATATCGCCCGAAACGGCCAGATAAGCAAGAGCATATTTCAATTCTTTCGGTGAAGATTCCTGTGAATGAAGGATTTCTATTTGTTCTTCGATCGAAGTTGGCCGCGTATCGTTTTTGACATTTTCGGAATAGCGGAAATACTCCATTTGTTTATCCACCGGTACGCTCGTTTCTAAAAATTGCACCTTGCCTTTAAGCCCTTCTATCGACTGCTGAAAACCTTTGAATACATTATCTCTATCGTTTCTCATATTTGAAAATATAATTTTCCTTTTTATAGACAACACGACACATGGAAAAATATACGTTCACCATAATTTGCATCAAATCATACAAAGGAATTGCCAAATAAAATTTCTTTAATTGCAAAAGTGAAGCAGTCCTGTTTACAATAAACAATTGGGAAAAAAATCTTGTTAAATAGCAAGCTACGGCCGCACCTCCAAGATGCGGCAATGTCATGGGATTCACAAAGCCCCAGACAAGACAGGCGATTACGGAAAGAATGAAAATGCTCCTCGACAAAGATTCCAAACTCCAAACGGCGACAGGTCCTATCCGGTAAAATTGTTTGATAAACGCTTTGTCTTTTTTTTCCTGCCTCCAATCGTAAATATTCAAATCGGTCATAATAACGCTTTCGGCTGAAAGTTCAACTTCCGTACGCGGCGCGGCTGCAATGTCGTTGATAAACAAATCATCATTTATGTGCCGCAACGAGCGATGCCGGACAGGTCCTTTCTGCTCGTTGAAATGCGTTTTCGAATAAATCAGGTTGCGTCCGCTTCCCGCGTGAGGATGCTTAAACAAAGCCATCGAAAGTATCTGCAAATTGGTAAAGAAATAATCGAAAATTATGAATTTGGAGAAAAATCCATCTTCATTTTCTTTTGCGCTCATCCCCAGAACCACGTTTTTATTGGTGAAATGACGCGACATCAAACTTATCCAGTCTTTCGACCGTGTATGGCTGTCGGCTTCGGTAAACAGCAGGCAATCGTATTTTGCCGCCTTAATCCCCAGCGTTAACCCCAATTTTCTGCGGCTTACGTTCCGTGTTTCAACCGGAACATGCGTAGAATACAAATTGGAATATTGCTCCTGCAGCCGGATAAGCGTATTACTGTTGTCTTCCGTTGTTCCGTCATTGACGATAATTACTTCAAATTGAGGATATTCCTGTTCCAATAAGGACGGAAGAAAATCCTGCAAATTGTGATACCGGTTTCTGACATAAATAATTACTGAAACCGGCGGCGTATCGGAAGAAAAACGAATACGCCCCCTCTTAGCGGCACTCACATAATAATACGGCTTTCCCAGTACTACCCAGTAGAAAATCATTTGGGTAATAAAACTCACTGCCAGTATTGACAATAATATTATTTCTATCAAACTAATCATTTTTTATATTTTTAAGTTCTGAATCGAATCGGAAAAGTAAGATTTCGGCAGGTTGCGGCAATTGTATTGCATAGCCATAGCTTCTCCGTAAGCGCCAGCCGAACGCAATGCAAAATAATCCCCCCTATGCACTTTATTCAGTTTAACCGCTTTGGCAAAACTGTCGGACGATTCACAGACAGGACCTACTACATCGTAAATATCCTGCGCCTCGTCGGACGAGAGATTTTCAATTTTGTGGTAAGCGCCGTAAAAGGCAGGCCGAATCAAATCGGTAAAACCGGCGTCAAGTACGGCGAATCTTTTGAAAGAGCCTTCTTTTACATACAAAACCTTTGAAATCAACGAGCCGCACTGCCCGACAATCGAACGCCCCGGCTCGAAATGGATTTTCCGGCCGGGTCTTGTCGGGAAATGTTTATGGAAAATTTCAAACCATGCCTTGAAATCGGGAATGGGATTGCTGTTAGGATGCCTGTAGTCAATCCCTAATCCTCCTCCGAAATTAATATTTTCCAGGAAAACCCTGCGCTGTGTCAAGTACCGTTCTATTTCGAAGGCTTTTACAAAAAGTGCGGCAAAAGGCTCCATTTCGGTAATTTGAGAACCGATATGAAAATGGATGCCGGTTAATTTCACGGAGGAAATCGAATCCAGGGTATTTATAACCTTATCTATCTGATCGAAATTAATTCCGAATTTATCTTCCTTAGTCCCTGTCGTAATGTGCGAATGTGTGTGAGCATCCACTTCGGGATTGATTCGAATTGCTACGTTGGCAATCCTGCCTTTTGCCTCTGCTATTTGGTTGATGATTTCCAGTTCGGGAATAGATTCCACATTAAAACAGGAAATATTTTTGTCCAATCCGAGTTCAATTTCCCAATCGGTTTTTCCCACTCCGGCAAATACAATTTTTTCCGCAGGAAAACCGGCGTCCAAAGCAGCAAGAATTTCACCTCCGCTCACGCAATCGGCTCCAAATCCCGTCCGGCTGATTATGGATAAAATATGCGGATTCGCATTTGCTTTTACGGCATAATGAATATAATAGCCATATTTGTTAGATTCATCGGCAATGGTATCCAATGTTTTTTTCAAAAGATCCGTATCGTAATAATAAAATGGCGTTTGCAAATTCTTAAATGCTTCGATCGGGAATTGTTTTTTCGTTTTCATATATAATTATTATTTGAATAAATTGTTACTCAAGGCTTGCAGCGCTTGTTTCTTGTCTCTGGAATCAATCAGGAAAGAAATATTATAATTGCTTCCTCCGTAAGAAATCATCTGTACGGGAATGTCTTTAAGTGCATTCACCGCTTTGGATTCAAAACCCAGATTGCTCCGGTCCAAATCGCCGACAACGCAAATAATCGTCATGTCGCGACAAACGGAAACCGTTCCGTATTTCTTCAAATCATCAAGAATTTCGGGAAGATGCTTCGCATTGTCAATCGTTACGGAAACTCCCACTTCGGAAGTAGTAACCATGTCAATAGACGTCCGGTAGTTTTCAAAAATCTCGAAAACTTTGCGTAAAAAACCGTAAGCCAACAACATGCGTCCCGATTTAATCCGGATGGAAGTAATATTGTCTTTGGCCGCCACCGCCTTGATTTTTCCTTTGTCCAACCGGTTGGATACCAACGTTCCGGGACCTTCGGGATGCGCCGTATTCAGCAAGCGGACAGGGATATTACTGAGTTTGGCGGGCAAAATACAAGTCGGGTGTAACATTCTTGCGCCGAAATAAGCCAATTCGGCCGCTTCTTCAAATTCCAGCCGTTCGACGGGAGTTGTACGGCTCACATAATGCGGGTCGTTGTTTTGCATAACGTCAACATTCGTCCATATCTGAATTTCCTCCGCCTGAACGGCTACGCCGATTAACGAAGCGGTCAGGTCGCTGCCGTGCCGGCCTAAATTATCTGTTTCCCCGTAGGCATTCCGGCAGATATAACCCTGAGTAACATAGATATCGCTGTCCGGATAAGATTTCATTAATTGATGAAGTTTTTCGCGAATATAAACAGGATCGGGTTCGGAATTTTTGTCCGTTCGCATAAAATCCAAAGCCGGAATCAGGGCAACATCAGTTTTTTGTTCTTCAAGCAATAAACACATCATTGCGGAAGAAATCAGTTCGCCCTGCGCTAAAATTATTTTTTCTTCAAATAAAGTGAACAAATCTTTTGTGAAAGCACGGATTTCATTGAAACGTTCTTTCAACAGTTCCTGTGCTTTTTCGGTATATGAATGAGTGGCATAAAGTTCTGCCGCCAGATTCAGATATTCCGATTCCAACTGGTTGATGATTTCATTGGCCCCGTCAGGATTTTTCCTGTACAGATAGTCGGCAATTTCAATTAAACGATTGGTCGTACCGGCCAAAGCGGAAAAAACAATAATATGCCCGTTTTCTTTCCGCACCCATTGGGCTACTTCTTTCATTCGCGAAGCAGAAGCAATTGATGAACCCCCGAATTTTAAGACTTTCATGAAATATAACTTGTACAGATTTATTAATAATTTTGCAAATTTACAAAAATTATTCGATGAAGCATGTAAACTTTTACAGATAATATACTAAAAACCTCATATTTTTTATATTGACTGTCTCTTTCAGTCAAGTGAAAGACAAAAATAAACTGAATAATAAGTAATTAGTTAAATTCGCAAGATAAGCATACTGTACTAATAAACAATCATTTAACAGATTTGCCCGGCTAAAGATGATTATCAATGAAAATCATATTCGCAAACGGCTAAATTTCGGGCGTATTTATATAAATTCCGAGCGTATATTCACGCAAATTCCATTAACTTATTCCTGTGATTGCCTGTTGTTTTCCCGCAGTTCTGGAAAATAACAGTACCTGAAAAAAATTTCAAAACAAATCCCCCTGTTTTCCAAACCGGCTTCGTCCCAAATGGATATACGCCAAGTCGGTGGCTTCTCGCCCACGGGGAGTG
>JAITCT010000185.1 GCA_031282925.1 Dysgonamonadaceae bacterium
CGTTGGCCGGGGAAATAACGGTTTGACGGAGGATTGGGAAATAAAAAACACGAATATTCGTAAAAATTTTATTACTTTTGCGGTCAGTAACTTAATTATTCAACAAATAGAGTCATAATATGAAGTTTTTGAACGTTTTACTGTTGTTGCCGCTATTTACCTTTACATCTTTGGCGGGTCAAACCAAAGTTATCAAAAGGAGTGCAACCAAAAGCGCCGGCTATGGGGTAGAATATTTTTTACCTAAAACTGTTTTGACCGTCAGCGTAGCGTATAGCAAAATTACTCAAAAGGCAGGACTTTACGCCAAATATGCCGGAAAATTTTTAGGCTTGGATGAACAGTCCGTAATTTCGGAAGACCGGATGTATTACCGTTTAGACGGGATAAACGTTGAAAGTAAAGGCGTTCCCGACAAGACGGAGTCTTATTTAGTTGAATTTAAGGCAAAAACGACAGCTCCTTTTGTCTGTTTGACCGAAGACGGGTTGATTTGCACGATTAATGCCGAATACGAAACGCCGGAATCCGCTCCCCGGAACGTTAAAACAGAGGATATTGAAAAACTTCCGGTTGTAAGTGTGCAGTCCCTGTTTACCGAAGAATATCTGCACGCCGGCTCAACGCTCAAAATGGCCGAAGTGGCCTCCAAACAAATCTACAAACTGCGCGAAAGCCGCAACGATATGCTGACAGGCGATGCGGAAAACGCGCCCCGCGACGGCGAAGGAATGAAATTAGTCCTTGCTGCGCTCGAAGCGCAGGAAAAAGCAATGGTGGAATTGTTTACGGGAACTGTTTCCGTTGAGAAATTTGATTCCGGGTTTGAAGTCGAACCGGCGTCCGACCTCGGCAAAGAAGTGCTTTTCCGGTTTTCAAAACATTCGGGCCTTGTCGATGCAGATGATTTGAGCGGGAATCCCGTCTATATCAATGTGATAAAAATAGACGAAGAAAGCGGCTGCGTTGAACCGGACCCCAAAAAGAAAGCCAAAGAACCGGAAAGTATTGTTTACAATGTGCCGGGGAAAGCTTCCGTTGAAATAATTTACGGATCAAACTCTCTGTATAAAAACACGTTTCAAATCGCACAGTTCGGAAAAAAACAAATTCTTGCCGCTTCTCTGTTTGAGGATAAGAAAGCGCCCGTAAAAATTTATTTTTATCCCGACACGGGAGCGGTTAAACAAATAATTCAGTGAAGGGGAAAACTGCCTTCGCACTGAAATAACGCTTTGTTTCGGGAACATTTTATAAAAAAGGCGGTTATTATTCCAAATAATGATTAATTTTGCTCCGTTATTCGTAACCCGTAATTAACTTAATACATAAATATTTTATGAAAATATTAGTCGTAACGGAAAAACCGTTTGCAGCGGAAGCCGTTCGGAAAATTAAACAGGTCATTGACAATGCAGGCTTTGAATTTCTTTTGTTAGAGAAATATGCCGGTAAACCGCAATTGCTGGATGCGGTAAAAGAAGTAAACGCCATCATTATCCGGAGCGATATTATTGACGCCGATGTTTTGGATGCCGCCAAAAACTTAAAAATCGTTGTCCGTGCCGGCGCCGGCTACGACAATGTGGATTTGGAGGCTGCTACAGCCCGCAAAGTAGCGGTTATGAACACGCCCGGCCAGAACGCCAATGCGGTGGCCGAACTGGCGCTGGCCATGATGGTTTATGCCGCCCGCAACTTTTTCGACGGGAGTTCGGGTTCCGAATTGATGGGGAAAAAATTAGGCGTCCATGCCTACGGAAATGTCGGGCGGAACGTAGCCCGCATCGCCAAAGGTTTCGGTATGGAAATCTGCGCTTACGACGCTTTTTATCCTGCCGGGGACATTGAAAAAGACGGCGTTAAAGCGCTAACTTCCGCCGAAGAACTGTATAAAACCTGTCAATATGTTTCCCTGCACATTCCGGCAACCGCCGAAACAAAAAATTCCGTCAACTGCGCTTTATTGGGAAAAATGCCGGAAAACGCCGTGCTTATTAATACCGCCCGCCGGGAAGTAATTGATGAAGCCGGTCTGGTAAAAATCATGGAAGAACGCCCGGATTTCAAATACCTGACGGATATTATGCCCACAAACGACGCGGAACTGAAAGAAAAATTCCCGAAACGCTATTTCTCTACCCCTAAAAAAATGGGGGCGCAGACTTCGGAGGCCAACAACAATGCGGGAATTGCCGCAGCTAATCAAATTGTAGATTTTTTCAAAACAGGAAACACTAAATTTCAGGTGAATGGATGAACGGTGAACGGTGAACAGTGAAGTCGGACTGTTCACCCGTTCACCGTTCACCCGTTCACCGTTCATCAACTCATGAACTTAAAACTTCGCCTCACCATCACCCAGTTCCTCGAATTTTTCATTTGGGGGTCATGGTTAATTTCATTCGGCAATTACATGTTTAGCATGGGCATGGGCGACAAAATCGGCACACTGTTTGCGACAGCCGGTATTGCCTCGTTCATCATGCCGACGATTGCCGGAATCATTGCCGACCGGTGGATTAATTCCGAACGGCTGCTGGGTATTTTGCACCTGCTCGGCGCTTGCTGCCTTTTTGCGGCTTCGCGGGCAACCGGCTTCGACCGGCTCTATCTGTGCATGTTCCTGAATGCTTTGGTTTTCATGCCGACCATCGGACTGAGTTATTCCGTCTGTTACAGCATTATGGCCAAAAACAGTTTGGATACCGTAAAAGATTTTCCGCCGATACGTTCCTGGGGGACGGTCGGATTTATTGTTGCCATGTGGATTGTCAATCTGGCAGGGTGGGGAACAAGCCCCAATCAGTTATTGCTGGCAAGCGGTTTCGCTTTGTTCATGGGGATTTACGCTTTTACGCTGCCGCCGTCTCCGCCCACCCGCGCCCGCAAAGGCAGTTCCCTGATTTCCGCTTTAGGCCTGGACGCACTGGTTTTGCTGAAAGAAAAGAAAATGGCATTATTCTTCTTCTTTGCCGTTCTGCTGGGTATTTGCCTGCAAATCACCAATTCCTACGGAAGCGCATTTCTCGGCAGTTTCCAGGCCGCTTATCCCGATTCGTTTGCCGTCAGGTACAACAATATTTTCATGTCCATATCCCAAATATCGGAAGCTCTGTTCATATTAGCCATTCCGTTTTTTTTGCGCAGGTTTGGCATTAAAACCGTGATGCTGATGAGTTTGGGCGCATGGGTTTTGCGTTTCGGGCTGTTTGGCGTTGGCAATCCGGGGCCGGGAATGATTTGGCTGACGCTTTCCATGATTATCTACGGCATGGCTTTCGACTTCTTCAATATTTCCGGTTCGCTGTTTATCGAAAAGGAAACGCCGCCGAAATTCCGTTCGAGCGCACAGGGGATGTTGATGATGGTAACGAACGGACTGGGGGCGATTGTCGGCAATTACGGCGCGGAAAACGTGATTAATCATTTCACCGAAAATCATGTTACCGACTGGCCTGCCTGCTGGTTTATTTTTTCCGGATACGCTTTGGTCATCGGGGTGCTGTTTGCGGTTTTTTTCAAGTATGAACGGAAATAAGAAGGTGCATACAGGGCGGCGGCGCCCCCCCGGTTGGTGCGAGGCGCAGAGTGAAATTACGAATTACGCAGGTGCGCACCCCCGTAATTCGTAATTAAATATTACTTTTGCGGAATATTTATTCTTAATTTATTAAAAAATAAAAAGATGAAAAGAATAATTTTATTTATGGCGCTTTGCGTACTTGCACTTTCCTCAGCCAGAGCAACGGGCTATTGGTCATGGGCTTACTGGTATTGTCCCGTTTCATGGAGTGAAGCCAAGGTTTATTTCCAGATAGGGTGGAGATGTGATGAAACAT
>JAITCT010000005.1 GCA_031282925.1 Dysgonamonadaceae bacterium
GCGCCGGCCTCTAAATATTGTGTATGAATGGCTTTAATGATAGCCGGTTGGGTGATGCTCAGCAAATCGTTGTTGCCTTTTTGTTGTCTTGGGGAACCGGCGAACGGAACACCTCTGTAATCTTCTTCCGTGAGATGATACCGTTGAATCATCGTTCCCATGGCTCCGTCGAGGATGAGGATCCGGTCGTTTAAGAGATTTGTTATTGTCATGTTTTTTAATCGTTCAAACTTAAAATTATTGACAATTTTTCTTTTACTGATTTCGCAAGATTAGGGTGCAAACGTCCCAATCTTTTTATCATTCGTTTTGAATCAATTGCCCGGATTTGATCTATCATAATATCACAATCGTTGTGCAACGAAGCCATGCCTGCCGTCACATGTACACGCAGGTACTTTACATTTTGCACTACATTGGTTGTAATAGGACATATCAATACCGACATGTGAGGAATTTTATTAAGCATATCGGTTTGTACTACAAGTACAGGCCGTATTTTACCCGGCTCCGTACCAATCTGCGGGTTCAGGTCGGCAAGCCAGATTTCATATTGTTCAAAAGTCATAATTATCAATGCTTTCAAATTCGGTTAAGACTTCCACTGAACTTTGCTCACACAGCTTAGACTCAGCTTCTAATGCTATTTCCAATTGACGGGTTTTCTGTAGTTCATTGTAATACAGTATTGCTTCGTTAATATAACGATTTCGCGAAAGATTTACGGAACTCAATAAATTTTCAGTGTCCCTGAAAATATTGTCATCTAATTTCAGTGAGATAGTCTTCATTTTTTCATTATTTTTTAAACATCCTGTCAATCGCCCGCTTATCGTCTCTTTCCCGTTTGTCATACAGGCTCTTCAGAATTGCACCGTACTTAATTTTGAGATTGAATGTATTTCTGCTTTTATAAAAAAACCGGAAAAATCATACCTGTAATCAAATTCAATCTTTTCTTGCAAATCTTCCGGTACAGGAAGTTTTTCTTCTTCGTAATGTTCTAATATGGCATCCAAGTTCTCAATAAGATTTTCCTTTGCCTCTTCTTCGGTTAATCCGTAGCCGTATAGAACAACACCGCTCACTCCCGGACAATGAATACCGTATCCGCCATCGGATGCTTTTTCGATAACTGCAATTACCTTTTTCATGTTTGACTGTTTTATTATTTGTAATAATCGAATGAGGAAAGAGGCTATGGAAGGATGCCGTCCAACCGGAACCGGCGGGAAACCGGTTTTTACATACTTTATATGCTTTCTCCCTACTTTTTAAACATCCTGTCAATCGCCCGCTTATCGTCCCTTTCCCGCAAAGTTTGCCGCTTATCGTAAGATTTTTTCCCTTTGGCAACGGCAATAACTGCTTTTGCCAGACCTTTTTCGTTGAGAAACAATTTGACAGGCACGATGGTGAGGCCGGTAGCCTCGGAAAGCCTTGCGATTTTATTCAATTCTTTACGGTTCAGCAGCAATTTACGGTCGCGGCGGGCGGAATGGTTGTTGTAACTTCCGTAAAAATATTCGGAAATATTCATGTTTTTTACCCATAATTCCTTTTTAATAAAAGTACAATAAGTATCGACCAAACTTGCTTTTCCCAGTCGGATGGATTTGATTTCCGTTCCGGTCAACACAATTCCGGCGACAAACGTTTCTATAAATTCGTAATCAAAAGAAGCTTTTTTGTTTTTGATAACGATGTTGTTCTGTTGAGCCATAAGTTGTTTTTATTACATCCGGTTATTATAATCCCGGCATAATCAAGGTCATAATCATTCGAATAACGACTGGCGATAATATAATAACAGCGCTTGCAAAGATAGTAAATTTGGTTAAATAATTTTCTTTCACCGATATATAAATGCCGGAACCGGTCCAAACAATGTAAACCGTATATAAAATGAATATTTGAAGAAAAAACAAAGATTGAGACAAGGCGCTGATGCAGGCCACTGCATAAATAGCGGCGGAAGAATAACCGGCAAAGCGTTCAAAGCAATGTAAATCGGCGTTCAATCCGAAGTATTTTTCGGATAAACGGAACAATCCGTATGCAGCCAGATAAAACCCGACGAAATAAGCAATCGTCTCCTTGATAACGACTCTCAGTGCAATTTGAAGTTGAAAATCTTTTGCCCCGATCCAAACGCCACAAAAAGACATGAGAGCTATTAATCCGATAATCGGATATAAATAGCTCTTATAAAAATCCTCATTGTTTGATTCCTGCTTTCCGGCCATAGTCCGCCATGTTTTCTCCGGAGCAATAATCAAACCGGAAAGCAACAAATACAGTTGTTTCAGCATTTATAAATCATCCTTAAACATGTAGATATAAATCGATTGGGTACTCGCGGATTTGTAAACCGGCACATCATCTTCCATACCGGAAATATATTTCAAGTTTACTTTCAGATATATTAACGGATAATTGATACCGCCCTCTGTAATCGTAGTATCTCTACCGAAAGACCGGACTATATCTCTCACATCCAAAGCGCATATTTCGGAAATGTCCTGAGCGCCGGTCGACGTTACCGGAAGGTGAGCTTGCAGATAAATGTTTATTGCTCCGTTTTCATCCGTTTCTTCGCCGGATTTATAGTACAGAATATAGTCTAAGGCTTGATTTTTATCTAATTTTGCTTTTGTTAAAACAAAAAACCTGCCTTTATAGTTAGGACTGAGCGATTCTTTAAATAACTCAACCGACGACAACGGATAATGATAAGGAAAAAGACGATCCGCCACGTCGTCGTCGAAAATGGAACCGGATTTAACAACTTCATACGCAATGTTGCTCGCAACCGGATATTGACCGGTTTGATATTCGGAGTTATACTCAAATTTTATGTAAATACAAGCATCATCGGAAAGGTCGCCTATGTTTGAAGCCGACGCACTGTCGGGAACAAAACTGCCGTAAGCGGTCCTTAAAAATGTCCCGGCTTGCGGATTGTGTTCAACAACCGCCGGTGAACCATAAGTATAACTGTATCTACTTCCTCCGCTTTCCAGACAGGCTGTAAATCCAAGAATAAAGGCAATCGAAATTGTAATCGCAAATAACTTTATTGTCTTCATACGTAAATAATTGATAATTTTTTCTGTTTGTTTTTATTATGGTGATAAATGATAAAAAATTGCGAATGTTGCATCCTGATATTGTTAAAAAGGCGTATATCCGTTTTGTCGGTACTCATTCGGAATATAACAGCCATGGATTCGGTTTACACGATAAGTTCAATTAGTAAATACAACTAAAAAAGAGAAGCCGAACGGTATTTTTCGTATGCGCTTAACAATACACGGAGTATTCTGCAAATATCGTTCGGCTTCGCGTATGGAATGTTTTACTTCTGCCATAGTTTCATCATCCGCACGGCCTCGTCCACAAAGTAATAAACATCGGTATCCAGATGTCCTCTTCGGGGATTGACCGAATCTTTCTCTTTTCCCAGACGGATAATCACTAAATTTTCGTCCGGCACAACAATAATCCGTTGCCCTAAATGCCCCATCATCCCGTAAAAAGGCGGATTATGTTCTTCATCAATCCAAAGAGAGCCTGCGTACATTTTCGGTTCATCCGGCTCAAATGCCGCGGGGTCAGGCGTAATCATCCAGTCAACAAATGCAGAATCCAAAATTTGCCGTCCGTTCCAATTTCCTTTTTGAAGCAGTAACAGACCAAGTCTGGCAAAATCACGGACATCGCTATAGACACAGCAAAACGATTTTTCAATGTCGCCGCTTAAAGACCACAAAGCGTCATGCTCCATACCCATCGGCTGCCAAAATTCTTCCGAAAAATATTGGGCAAGACTTTTTCCGGTTGCCCGTTTCAAAACTATGGCTAATAACTGTGTGTTTGCCGACAGATATTTGAATTTCCCGCCCGGCCGCGATTCAAAATGCCGCTTTAATAATTGTTTTTCTACATTATCGCCGAAATAAGCTTCGGTAGTCATGTTAATTGGAGAATAATATGCTTCTTCCCAACTGAATCCCGAACGCATGTTTGCCAAATCGCCGACAGTTGCTAATCTACCCAATGAATCATTTAAAAATTCGGGAAGAAAATCCGCAAGGGGCTGATTGATGCTTTTAACATAATTTTGTTCGATGGCTTTTCCCAAAAGCATGGTAGTCAGCGTTTTTGCCATGGAAAAAGAATTTGTCAGACTGCTGTCGGAATAACCGTCCCAATATTCTTCGTACAGCAATTTCCCGTCTTTAACAAGTGCAAAAGCAACGGAATGAAAATCTTCCAATTCTTTCCGCAAAGTATCCGTGAGCCGGATTTTGTTGTAATTTTCGTGTAATTTCCAGGGTTGGGGCGTTCCCGCCCGAATCACAGTGTTGTTGAAATCAACATAATCGTCAATGTAAGTTGTGGAATATCCTTTCAGGATAATTGTCCGGAAAGCCTTCACCACATAACCGTTTCCGGAAACATATAAGCCGGCGATTGCCAACAGAATAATTGCAGGAATACCGATGCAGATTCCCAATAAAAATTTAATTGTTTTGTTCATGTGTTTATATTTTCAGTTTTATTGTCGCTAATTTTTGAGTTTATTGTTACCGGTTTTTCGTTTGTTTTTCCGGCAATAATAAGCTGCACAAAGTATAACTGCGCCGATTTT
This sequence comes from Dysgonamonadaceae bacterium, assembly GCA_031282925.1. Lineage (GTDB taxonomy): Bacteria > Bacteroidota > Bacteroidia > Bacteroidales > Azobacteroidaceae > Azobacteroides. The sequence goes on from JAITCT010000005.1 coordinate 4,655, forward strand.
TGCGCAAAGATAAGAGGAAATTATTAATTTTGCAGCAAAAAAATCATTAAATACATGTTTAGAATAAGAATAGCGACGAAAAAAGATGCGGATTTGATTTATTTTCTTGCATTACAGGTATTTCCCGCTACTTATAAAGAGATTTTGTCGCCCGAACAATTGGAATATATGATGGAACAGATGTATGCCCCGGCAAATACTCTTCGGATGATGGACGAAGGGCAAGTATATCTGATTATGTCGAAAGACGGGGAAAACTGCGGCTATGCGTCTGTCGAACAGCATGATGCGGATTTATTCCATTTGCAGAAAATTTATGTTCTCCCTGCATTTCAGGGATACGGCGCCGGGAAATTTCTGTTTGAAGCAGTTCTGAAATACATCCGCAAGATTCACCCTTCGCCGTTCACGATGGAACTGAACGTAAACCGGTACAACAAAGCCATTCATTTTTACAAACGTATGGGTATGACGATTGACCGTGAAGGGGATTTTTCTATCGGAAACGGATATTATATGAATGATTATATCATGAAACTTAAACAGCCTCATCAAAACCCGCTCCCTGCCCAATTTTCCCGGTCCAGATTCCGGTAACTGATCGCTTCCGCAATATGTCCGACCTGTACCCTTTCGGAATCTTCCAAATCCGCAATGGTACGCGCCACCCGCAAAATACGGTCATAAGCCCGCGCGGAAAGATTGAGCCGCTCCATAGCGTCTTTCAAACGGGATAAACCGGCGGCGTCCGGTTGAGCGTATTCACGAAGCAGGCGGGTGTGCATCTGTGCATTGCAATAGACGCCGGCTTCTTCGGAAAAACGTTTTTCCTGAATTTTTCGCGCACGGATTACCCGCTCGCGGATGCGTTCACTTGACTCGGCCGGCCGGATATCCGAAATATCCTCGAATGGAACAGGTACAATTTCTATTTGAATATCAATCCTATCCATTAAAGGTCCCGATATGCGGTTCAAGTATTTCCGGACTTGTTCGGGCGTACAGACACAGGCTTTGTTGGGATTGTTGAAATTACCGCAGGGACAAGGATTCATGGATGCAATCAGCATAAATCCTGCCGGATAGTCGATGCTGAATTTTGCCCGTGAAATAGTAATTTTCCTGTCTTCCAGCGGTTGCCGCAAGACTTCCAAAACACCGCGGGTAAACTCCGCCATTTCGTCCAAAAACAAAACGCCGTTATGCGCAAGGCTGATTTCGCCCGGCTGCGGATAAGATCCGCCGCCAACCATCGCCACCATGGATATGGAATGGTGCGGACTCCTGAATGGACGCACTGCAATCAACGAGCCGTTGTGATTGATTTTCCCTGCTACCGAATGAATCTTGGTCGTTTCCAGGCTTTCACTTAAAGTCAGGGGAGGAAGAATGGAAGGTATTCGCTTGGCTAACATGCTTTTCCCGGCTCCGGGACTACCTACAAGAAGTATGTTGTGCCCTCCGGCGCAAGCTACTTCAATCGCTCTTTTGGCAACTTCCTGCCCTTTGACTTCCGAAAAATCCCAGTCAATTTTAGTTTGACTGTCATAAAATTCCTTGCGCGGGTCAACAATCGTGCGGTTTAACTCTTTTTTGCCGTTAAAAAAATCAATCACCTCCGAGATATTTTCCGCGCCGTAAACTTCCAATCCCTGCACTGCTGCGGCTTCCCGCGCATTGCTGGCAGGAAGGATAATGCCCTTGAAGCCGCTTTCCTGCGCTTTAACGGCAATCGGCAAAACACCCTTGACCGATTTCAGGCTACCGTCCAGCGATAATTCTCCCATCATCAGGTAATCTCCGGTTTTATCGGGTTTGATTTGCTCCGCTCCGGCCAAAATTCCGACAGCCAACGGCAAATCATAGGCCGCTCCTTCTTTGCGGATGTCGGCGGGCGCCATGTTGATAACAATTTGTTTACGGGGAAATTTCAACCCGATTTCGCTTAATGCGGAAGTAATCCGCTCGTGCGATTCCTTAATACTGACGTCCGGAAGGCCTACCAAAAAGAATTTAATCCCTTTACTGCAATTAACCTCAATCGTGATGATATCTGCGTGAATGCCCTGAAGGGCTGCCGCATAGACTTTTACTAACATAGTTTTCGGTTTTATACTTTGCGCGGCTCAATTTTGTCAGCTACGAGTTACACGGGTTCCCGTAACTTGTAACTAACAAACCTGTCCCGTGCGCAGTAATCATTTAAATCGTTATATAATACTTAATTCTCTATTTTCAACTCTCAAGTCTCAATTCGGTTAACATCGTTTGAATGCTGTCAATCGGCATCTTCGAGCCAATAATTGTTTTGTTCTTATCAATCAAATAATTACAAGGGAGTTCAGAAACATTGTACAAAGAAACCATGGATGACGACCAGCCGGCATGGTCAATTACCTGCGCCCATGTGAACCCCTTTTCTTCGGACAGTTTTTCCCAGTCCGCCCTGTTTTCATCCAGTGAAATCGTTAACATACCCAGGTCCTTTTCCGGAAATTTTTTCCTGATAGATACCCATTTAGCATAATCCGTTTCGCAAAGCGGCGACCAGGAAGCGGCAAATGTCAACAAGACATATTTATTTTTGAAAGTTTCCAACCGGATGGTATCATTTTTAACGCTCAAAATGCTGAAATCCGGCGCCGGACTTCCTGCCTCAGTCTGCCGGTCTTTCTCAACCCATTCCTGCAATTTTGCATACATCTCATTTTCCCGTGCTTCGCCGGTAATCAAAGAAAGCGCAGGACGAATACCGGCCGCATTTTTCGTATCCAGCAAAAAATCCTGAATCAATACCAGGCTTGCAACCGAAGCCGGATGAGCCTTTACAAAATCCATCGCACGGATTTTCAAAGCTTGGTTGATATTTTTCATTTGGGATGAGAATTGAGCGCTTGCAATTTCAGCGCTTGCAGCATCGTTTCCTTTATGATTAGCCGAAATTTTATCCCTTATATCGCCCATTTTCTTAATTAAAGCCTTGTTTGTTATCTTGAAATCCGACAGTAAATCGTTAACTTCCCCACCTTTAGCTAAAACTAATTCGGGATAATTAACGTCGCCCGTGAGGGTAATATTTTCACCGTTTTTAGCCCAAACCGTCACCCAAATATTACCCTTTTCCATGTAAACAACTGCCGGTTGAAGAATTTCGGATTTGCTTTTATACTTGAACTTACCTGCTTTCGACCGGATTGTATCTATTTGAAATACGGAATCCGGACGTGTAACGATATATAATTCAGGCGTTTCAACGCCTTTTAGATTTCCATGAATGGTATAAGAATTTGTATCTTTGCACGATACGAAAACGAATGTACACAACGGAATAAATACCAGGTTTAATAAATGAATTTTTTTTGCCGTCATAAAAATTAGGTTTTTTTCCATTTTAAACGGCAAAAATAACGAAATGTTTCATTGAACGGACAATTATTTTTTCAGGTAATTCCAATTGCCGCATGATAGGGAAAAGGCAACCAGTCATGGGATAATTTTCAAAATTTGAGATTTTACGTTACAGAAATCAATCTTAATAGGGTGCATTTCAAATTGTCGCAGTGCGGTTGTTTTGTTATTGAAATAAGGTGGAAATATCGTGAAAATTTAATTACGAAATACGTAGGGGCGCACACACGGGTGCGCCCCTACGTGTGTGCGCCCCGTTGATGCAAGCACACCCTCCGGCTGGTGCGAGGCTGTGCCTCGTGCCGTCTATCCTGACAGGTTCAACCTGTCAAAATAATTACGACAAGGTAGAACCTTGTCGCAACATGAGAATTAGTGCAGCCGTCATTGCGAGCCGCGAAGCGGCGAAGCAATCCAGAGAAATTACGAATTACGTAGGTGTACACCCGTGTGTGCACCCCAACCGGGGGATAAACCTCATTTCCACCTTATTTTCTCCAACAGAACAACCTCAGTAGCAAAAGCGTGTTAATAATTCAAATTCCCTGACCTTATTACATTATTACATTGTACGCGATATGGTTTTGTGCACCGGCAAACGACTTTTTTTATAAACACAAAGGATAAGATAAATGATGTAATAAGGTCAGGGAAATATTATCATAATCCATCTCTCTCTACTGAGGTTGTTTTGTTATTTAAATAAGGTAGAAATGAGGTTATAATCACATTCGGCAGTTTGGGTATAAACCTCATTTACCTTATTTTCTCCAACAAAACAACGTTCGGCGGAGCCAATGACAGGGCGCAACAGTTTGAAATACACCCTCGAAAATGTTCGCTTTTTGTTTGCCGGGAATTTTTTTATACTTTTGGGCCGAAATTTGATTTATCGCACCACATGTACCACGAAAAGAAAATAACCTGCTTTCTACCTTACAGTACGGCAGAGAATGTAGCGGAAACGGTAAAGGCATTCAAGTCTTTTGAAGAAACCGGGGACATTTTTATCCTGTATCCGGATGCCTCTGGCGTGATTTTACCCGAAGGTTGCCGGTTATTGACTGCCGGCAGCCTGTTTCAAACCCAAACGCTGAAAAGAATCGCTTCCCGGATTGACACGCCTTATACCTTATTATATATGGCGCTTTTGCCTTTACGGTTGGGCGCTTATTCCATCGGGAGGATGTTGCAGGTCATCGGCGATACGGGCGCCGGTATGCTGTATGCCGACCGCTATCAAATAAAGGAAGGCGACCTGCAACCGTGTCCCGTAATTGATTACCAGGAGGGCAGCGTAAGGGACAATTTCGATTTCGGTTCGCTCTTGCTGTTTTGTTCCGATACGTTGAAAGAAGCGGTACATGCAATGGATACGGAATATGAAGCCGCAGCCCTGTATGATTTGCGCTTGAAGGTAGCCCAAAAACGCCGCCTGTTCCATTTACCGGAATTTCTTTATACGGAATCGGAAACGGATTCCCGGAAGCTGGGAGAACAACTGTTTGATTACGTGAATCCGAAGAACCGGCAGATACAAATCGAAATGGAACAGGCTTTTACCCGTTACCTGAAAGATACCGGCGCATGGTTGAAACCGGAATTTACGGATATAAAGTTTTCGGCCGGCGGGACGTTTCCGGTAGAAGCATCGGTCGTGATACCGGTGCGCAACCGCGAAAAGACCGTCGAAGACGCCGTTCGTTCGGCGCTGATGCAAGTGGCGGCGTTTTCCTTCAACCTGATTGTGGTTGATAACCGTTCTACCGACCAGACTGCGGAAATCCTGCGGAAAATCGCCGCTTCCGATTCGCGCCTGATTCATATCGTGCCCGACCGGAACGATTTGGGCATCGGCGGTTGCTGGAATACGGCCGTCATGCACCCGCAATGCGGCAAGTTTGCTATCCAGTTGGACAGCGACGATTTATACATCGACAACCGGGTTATCCAAACGGTTGTCGATGCGTTTTACGAACAGCATTGCGCCATGATTGTCGGGACTTACAAAACGGTGAATTTCAACCTGGAAGAAATCCCGCCCGGCGTTGTCGACCATCGCGAATGGACGCCGGACAACGGGCGGAACAACGCTTTGCGTATTAACGGACTGGGCGCTCCGCGGGCATTCTACACGCCGATATTGCGGGAAATCAAACTGCCCAATACAAGTTACGGCGAAGATTACGCCGCGGGATTGGCTGTTTCGCGCAGATACCGCATCGGGCGCATCTACACGCCGCTGTACCTCTGCCGCCGCTGGGAGGATAATTCGGATGCTTCCCCGAATATTTATCAACAGAACGGCCATAATTTTTATAAAGACTGTATCCGGACGATAGAACTGTCGGCGCGGAGGAAAGGCTTACAGCCGCCACCCGTAAATAATTAAATTGATAAATGCAAATGAAAGATAAACAAATATCGCCCTGGGCGTGGATTCCTTCGCTCTATCTGGCGGAAGGCCTGCCGTATGTGGCGGTAATGACGATTTCCGTAATCATGTACAAACGGATGGGGATTTCCAATGCCGATATTGCTTTTTACACGGGATTGCTTTATTTGCCGTGGCTGATTAAACCGCTTTGGAGTCCGTTTGTTGATTTACTGAAAACCGGACGCTGGTGGATTATCGTGATGCAAATCCTGATTGGCGGCGGGTTTGCCGGAATCGCCTTTACGGTTTCACTGCCGTTCTTTTTCCGGGCTACGCTTGCTTTCTTTTATCTGATGGCTTTTGCTTCGGCTACGCACGACATTGCTGCCGACGGGTTCTATATGCATGGTTTGGATACCGGCCGGCAAGCCATGTTTGTAGGCGTCAGAAATGTGTTTTACCGTGCGGCTACGGTACTGGGACAGGGCGTGCTGGTTATTTTGGCGGGCTATCTCGAACGGATAACGGGAAAGATTGCTTTTGCGTGGTCAATTACCTTTTTTGTAATGGCGGGCTTGTTTGTCCTGCTTGCTTTGTATCACCGCTTTGCTTTGCCCAAGCCCGGCTCGGATGCGCCCGACCCGGATTTGAAGGCAAGCGATATTTTGAAAGAATTTACAGAAACATTTGCATCTTTTTTCAAAAAACCACATTTGTTATCCGCCCTGTTCTTTATGTTAACTTTCCGCTTTGCCGAAGCGCAGTTGCAGAAACTTCTTTCCCCGTTCCTGCTTGATCCAGTCGAACAGGGCGGTTTAGGCTTGACAACGGAAGAAGTCGGGTTGGTTTACGGCACGGTAGGCGTCATAGCGCTGATGCTGGGCGGAATCATCGGCGGCGTCGCCGCTTCCCGCGGAGGACTGAAAAAATGGCTTTGGCCTATGACGCTCAGCATGTTGCTCACGGCAGTAACCTTTGTCTATTTGAGTTTTTCGCAAACCGGCAATTTGGCGGTAATCAATATTTGCGTTTTTGTCGAACAGTTCGGTTACGGTTTCGGCTTCACCGCCTACATGCTGTACCTGATGTATTTCTCCGAAGGCCGCCACAAAACGGCGCATTATGCGATTTGTACGGGATTTATGGCTATGGGCATGATGCTTCCCGGCATGTTCGCCGGTTGGTTGCAGGAACAGCTGGGATACAACCGCTTTTTTATCTGGGTGATGATTTGCAGTATCCTTCCCGCTATTGCCGTAGCAAAAATTAATTACGAATTACGGATTACGAAAGTTCATAATTCTTATATTCACAGTTCGTAATTCGTAATTAAATCAATATGTCTCCCATCTCAGTCCTGATCACCATCGCAGCATACTTTGCCGCACTGTTTTTCATCTCATACCTCACCGGGCGGAAAGCCGACAATGCCGGCTTCTTTTCCGGCAACAGGAAATCGCCCTGGTATGTCGTTGCATTCGCAACCATCGGTGCCGCCATATCGGGCATTACATTCGTTTCCGTTCCCGGCATGGTGGCGGGAAGCGGCTTTTCATACCTGCAAATGGTGCTGGGCTTTGCCGTCGGGCAGTTGATTATCGCCTTTGTTCTGATTCCGTTATACTATAAAATGAATCTAACGTCAATATACGAATATCTGGAAAACCGGTTCGGCGTATCGTCATACGAAACAGGCGCGTGGTTTTTCTTTATTTCCAAGATGCTGGGGGCTTCCGTGCGGCTGTTTATTGTTTGCGTAGTGTTGCAGTTACTGGTTTTCACTCCCCTGCACTTGCCGTTTGCCGCCAATGTCATATTTACCGTCGGAATTGTCTGGCTTTACACTTTCCACGGCGGAGTGAAATCGCTGATTTGGACGGATTCGCTCAAAACCTTTTGCCTGATTGTGTCGGTAGGATTAACCATTTATTATATCGGTCGAAATCTGGGCCTGGACGCCGGCAGTATATGGCCGCTTATCGGTGATTCCGACATGTCGAAAATATTTTTCTTCGACGACATAAACGATAAACGGTATTTCTGGAAACAATTTCCCGCAGGCGTCTTCACAATGATTGCAACCACCGGCCTGGACCAGGACATGATGCAGAAAACGTTGAGTTGCAGGGATTCCCGCGATGCGCGCAAAAACATGATTACTGGAGGCGTCCTGCAAATCTTCATTAACCTGCTTTTCCTCATATTAGGTGTGCTGCTGTATTCGTATGCTTCGGTCAATCATATTGCATTACCCGCGAAAGGCGACGAAGTGTTCCCTTTTCTCGCCACTCAATCCTTTTTCCCTTTGATTGTCGGCGTCCTGTTTACAGTCGGCTTGATTTCCGCCGCTTATGCCGCCGCCGGTTCGGCATTGACGGCGCTTACCACCTCTTTCACCGTCGATATCCTCAAAAGCCCGAAGCGGAAAACCGAAAACGAAGTAGCCGGTATCCGGAAGAAAGTACATATCGGGATGGCCGTTGTCATGGGCGCAGTGATTATTATCATCAACATGCTGAATAATGCTTCCGTAATTGATACGGTTTACAAATTGGCGAGCTACACATACGGCCCTTTGTTGGGGATGTTTGTGTTCGGCGTCCTGACCAAACAAAACATCCGGGACAAATATGCGCCGACTGTCGCCCTGCTGTCGCCTGTGTTATGCCTGATTTTGGATATCAATTCCCAAGCCTGGTTCAACGGCTATCAATTCAGCCATGAGCGGTTGATATTGAATGCTTTGTTTACCTTTGCCGGGTTATGTTTGTTGATTCGGAGTGGAAAAGCATATATACGGTAAAAGAAAAATTACCGGAGCATTCGGATTTCATCTTCCGTCAAGCGGGTGCTTTGTATAATATCTTCCATCGGGATCCCCATTTGCAGTAAATTGAGTGCGACTTTTTTTATTCCTTCTTTTTCGCCTTCTTTTCGTCCTTCCTGCAATCCTTCCTTTCGTCCTTCCTGTAATCCTTCTTTCCGTCCTTTTTGCAACCCGGTTTCTTCCACTTTGTGCCATGCGTCCGATATTATGCTGCGCTCGGTCATGATGCCGTCCCTGAATTTGTCGTAGGTAAATAACTGTTCTTTCGTATAGGCGCTGATTTCCATATACCGGATGGCTTCCTGCGTATAGCAGTTTTCCAGTAATTCCGCAGGCACTTCCCGTGTGCGTTCGTTGATTTCGGTGAGGAAGCGGAGCCAGAGTTCGTGCAGTTTCTTCTCCCCGTGGCTTTGCGGGCGGAATTTGGGCAGTTCGATGAACACAAATTCCAGACCTTTGATTTGCTTTTGCGTGTTTTTGATATTGACTGTCCTGTAATGGTGATAGTATATGTTTTGCATTTCGGGCGATTTCTCAAAGATTTCGTTCACAAAACTCAATGTATAAACAGGCTGAAGGAGTTCTTACCGTTCTGCCTTGTTCAACTGCATCACGTAAGCTTTGGAGGCGTTCAGCAACACCCGGCTTTTGAAGCTTTCCGTCCAGTACATCTGCATTTCAACGATAAACTGCCGTCCCTCCGAATCGGTACAGCGTACAACATCTACGATTGAATTGCGGAGTATTTCGATTTCCGGCAGTAACTCTCCCGTTTGGTATTCAATGCCGACAACTGGTTTTTCCAGCGGCAACATGCTGTTGAGCAGACTCATGCACAG
>JAITCT010000019.1 GCA_031282925.1 Dysgonamonadaceae bacterium
GACGAAGGAAATATCCTGCTTTACCGTTCTTTCAAAGGAATGCCGAAAAACAAGGCTCTGATTAAATTCCTGAGCGAACCGGGCGTAAAAGCCGGCATGTTGAAAACCGAAGAGTTTTACATGCAGCAACAAAACCGGGAAATGCACATCATTACCGACCCGCTGTATTTTGTGATTGACGAAAAAAACAATACCATCGAATTGACGGACAAAGGCATTGACCTGTTAACGGGAAATTCCGACGACCCGCAATTTTTCGTACTGCCCGATATTGGCGTTCAAATGGCGCAAATTGAGAACGAAAGCGGTACGGATGAAGAAAAACAGGCGAAAAAAGACGAAATGTTGCAGAATTACGCCGTCAAATCGGAGCGTGTGCATACCGTCAACCAATTATTGAAGGCTTACTGCCTGTTTGACAAAGACGACGAATACGTAGTCATTGACAACAAGGTGAAAATCGTTGACGAACAAACCGGACGTATCATGGAAGGCCGCCGTTATTCCGACGGATTGCATCAGGCCATCGAAGCGAAGGAACGGGTACAGGTTGAAGCCGCTACGCAAACTTTCGCGACAATTACCCTGCAAAATTATTTCCGTATGTACCACAAACTCGCGGGTATGACCGGTACGGCCGAAACGGAAGCCGGCGAATTTTGGGATATTTACAAATTGGATGTGGTGGTTATCCCAACCAACCGCCAGGTGATTCGCAACGATATGAACGACCGGATTTACAAAACGGCGCGGGAAAAATACGCCGCCGTCATCGAAGAAATTGTGAAAATGAAGGACGAAGGCCGTCCGACGCTGGTAGGCACTACTTCGGTGGAAATCTCGGAATTGTTGAGCCGGATGCTTACCATGCGGAAAATATCCCACAACGTTTTGAACGCCAAACTGCACCGGAAAGAAGCGGAAATCGTTGCGCAAGCCGGTCAATCGGGGACGGTTACGATTGCAACGAACATGGCCGGCCGCGGTACGGACATCAAACTTTCGCCTGCCGTGAAGGAAGCCGGCGGGTTGGCGATTATCGGTACCGCACGTCATGATTCCCGCCGGGTTGACCGTCAGTTGCGGGGACGTTCCGGCCGTCAGGGCGACCCCGGTTCATCGGTTTTCTTTATTTCGCTCGAAGACGATTTGATGCGTTTGTTTGCTACCGAACGCATTGCCGGAATGATGGACAGGATGGGTTTCAAAGAAGGAGAAGTATTGGAACATAACTGGTTAAACAAAACGGTAGAACGCGCCCAAAAGAAAGTCGAAGAAAACAATTTCGGTATCCGCAAACGTTTGCTGGAATATGACGATGTGATGAATTCGCAGCGCGAAGTCGTTTACACCCGCCGCCGCCACGCCTTAATGGGCGAACGCATCGGCCTTGACGTCCTGAACGTAATCTATGACACTTCTTCTTCTATTTGCGAACAATACAGCGAAGCCAACGATTACGAAGGACTTAAAATGGAACTCTTCAAAGTCCTGGCGATTGAAATCCCGTTTACGGAAGATGAATTTAAACGGATGAAACCCGAAGCGGTAACGGATACGGTTTTCGATATTGCGCTCGAAAGTTTCAAACGCAAATCCGACAGGATGGCGCAGGTGGCTCATCCGGTCATCAAGCAGGTTTACGAAGGACAGGGAAACCAGTATGAAAACATTGTGGTTCCGGTGACGGACGGCAAACGGGTGTACAACATCCAGTGCAATCTCAAAGAGGCTTACGAGTCCGAATCCAGGGACATTGTGAAATCGTTTGAAAAAGCCATCCTGCTTCATTCTATTGACGAATCGTGGAAAGAACATTTGCGGGAAATGGACGATTTGCGGCAATCGGTACAAAACGCCAGCTACGAAAACAAAGACCCGCTGTTGATATACAAATTGGAATCCTACGATTTGTTCCGGAAAATGGTTGATGAGATGAACCGCAAATCGGTTTCCATCCTCATGCGCGGACAAATCCCGGTGCGCGAACCCGAACAGGTGCGCAGGGCGGCTCCCGAACGCAAAACGGACTACAGCCGGTACCGCACCCAAAAGGATGATATGGAAGAAAGCCGCCGCCGGCAACGGGATGTGGCTTCCCGCGATACGCGCGAACAACAAATTACGGCTCCCGTTCGCGCCGAAAAGACGGTGGGACGGAATGAACCCTGTTCATGCGGCAGCGGGAAAAAATATAAGAATTGCTGTGGGCGGTAAACGGATGTCCGGACTTAGCTTATCTTTGCGCCGCTTATGAAACAGGGAGTCGTTGCGCCGTCAATAGGCATATTGCTTAGTTTAAGTATATTACATGGATTAAATGATGCTTTACAGTCTGCCGTTACAGCATCCTATCCTCTTTTAAAGGATGATTTGACGCTCAGTTTCAGTCAAATAGGACTGATTACGCTGACATATCAAATAGCGGCGTCCGTGTTTCAACCGGTTATCGGTTTATTTTACGACCGGCATCCTTACGTCTGGTCGCTACCCATAGGGACATGTTTTACTTTGGTCGGATTCATATCGCTGGCTTTTGCCACAACTCTTTTATGGGCGATGTGTTCGGTTTTTATGGTCGGGGTAGGTTCATCCACACTGCATCCCGAAGCCTCGCGCCTGACCTCTATCGCCTCCGGCGGGAAACGCGGGATGGCTCAGTCTCTTTTTCAGGTAGGGGGAAATTTCGGGGGGGCCGTCGGCCCCCTGCTGGTTGCTTTTCTGGCAGCGCCTTACGGACGCCGGTATATTTCCTTCTTTTCGATTTTATCAGTTATTGCCATCATCGTTGCCATCCCTGTCTGCCGCTGGTACAAAAACAAATTGCAGCTTCTAAAACAGGAAAACAGGGCTATGAAAGTCCGGACGGAATCGCCCTTGCCCATGAAAACGGCGATTTTTCCCATTACCATCCTCCTGCTGCTGATTTTTTCAAAATACGTTTACATGGCAAGCCTGTCAAGCTACTATACGTTCTATCTCATTGAAAAATTCCATGTTGATGTACAGGATTCGCAAATCTATCTGTTTGTTTTCCTTGGCGCTACGGCAATAGGGACTTTGCTCGGCGGTCCTGTCGGCGACAAAATCGGGCGCAAATATGTGATTTGGGCGTCCATACTTGGAGCGGCGCCTTTTACGCTGCTTATGCCTCACGTCAATCTGTTCTGGACCGTCGTAATGAGTTTTTTCATCGGATTGATTATTTCATCCGCTTTTCCGGCTATCCTGCTCTATGCACAGGAACTGTTGCCCTACAAACTCGGACTTGTGTCGGGACTGTTCTTCGGATTTGCTTTCGGAATCGCCGGAATCGCCTCCGCCATACTTGGGAAAATGGCTGATTTGCACGGTATCGAAACGGTCTATCGGATATGCGCATACATGCCTCTCCTTGGGATAATTACATACTTCCTGCCAACCGTGCCTTCACAAGCGCCTTGAAAAATGAGTGTTTTCCGGCAGCAAACCGTCTGCCGGGCTTCTCCCTTATTTGGTAGGCGACGCCTCCCTTACTT
>JAITCT010000122.1 GCA_031282925.1 Dysgonamonadaceae bacterium
GCTGCAGCCGACGTCAACGAAGTGCGGAAACGCGCACAGTGTTCGCAACTGTACACTACGGTCGGCATCGACGACATTGCCGACGAACGCGCCCGTGAATTGTACCTCGAAGAATGGCGTAACGTGGAATTGACCCGCATATCACGCAGTCTTGCTTTAGCCGGTAAATCCGACAATTTCGGTAGCTTCACCGCAGCCGACGCCGACAAGCTCTCGCAGATAGAAAGTTTCTGGTATCACCGACTGACAAAGTATGGCTATTATAATAACGGCGTTGTCATACGCAACAAAACGTATTCTATCGCCCCGCACAACATTTACTGGCCTGTCCCAAGTTCCGCAATTACTGCCAATAAGAAAGGCAAACTCAGCCAGAACTATGGCTACGACGGTTACGACCCCAACACGCCCAAATGGGAAACCTGGGAAGAAGCTGTCGCCGATGAAAACGTTATTGAATAAAAAAATCTTTTTTACATAAGGTATTAGTTTTTAAGGCAGGGACGAAGACGGGAAAACTGTTAACCTGAATATTGCAACAGAAGACAGTCTTTCCCGGACTTCGTTTCAAAAGGAAGAGGAATTACGATACGTCGCTGGTGGTCGAATGACACCTGCCTGCGCAGGGATAAGACGTAACATTGCGTCAAGCCTCGACGCAGCAGTACGTTTAATCTCGACGTAACGAGACGTCTTAGTATAAAAGCGTTCTTTGAAATATTGGTTACACGATTTTTTTCAGGAAGAAAATAAGTTGTATCTTTGCAACCGAAATCACCGTTTCGGAACTCGCCATTTCGGAACTGTAAAATCAGTTTTCAGATATGAAGTTTTACAACAGAGAAAATGAAATCAAACGGCTGCAAGAAATACAGGTATTATCGCTTGAAAATGCGCAGTTTACGGTTATAACGGGACGCAGAAGGGTCGGTAAAACGCAGCTTTTACTCCACGCTACCGAAAATCAGCCCACGCTCTATTTTTTCGTTTCGCGCAAAGCGGAACCGTTTTTATGTGAAGATTTTCAGCAGGAAATTACCGGAAAACTGCAAATTCCGATGCTGGGCAATGTGCAAAGTTTCAGTCAGTTGTTCAAGTTCCTGATGCAACTTTCCGCTACGCGCAGTTTTAATCTGATAATCGATGAATTTCAGGAGTTTATGAATATCAACCCTGCCGTTTTCAGCGACATGCAGCGCGACTGGGACACGCTGAAAGTGCAGAGTAAAATGAATTTGCTTGTTTGCGGCTCTGTCCATTCGATGATGCACAGGATTTTTGAAGATTATTCTGCGCCGCTTTATGGACGCGCTACCGGTTTCTTGCGGTTAAAGCCGTTCAAAGTGTCGGTTCTGAAAGAAATCCTGATAGAAAACAATCCGAAATATACAGCGGAAGATTTGCTTGCGCTGTATGCTTTCAGCGGCGGCGTGGCGAAATACGTCCAGCTTTTCGTTGATAACAGGGCATTGACACTCAAAAAAATGCTTGATTTGATGATTAAAGAAGATTCTTCGTTTATTGCCGACGGCAAAAGTATGCTCATTGAAGAATTTGGTAAAGATTATGCAGTTTATTTTACGGTACTTTCGGCGATTGCCCGCGGCGAAAATACGCGTGGGAAAATAGAAGCGGTTGTAGGCAAAGAAGTTGGCGGCTACATTACGCGAATGGAAAACGATTATGGTTTACTCTCGAAATCCACGCCGCTTTTCGCCAAATCGGAAACAAAAAATGTACGCTATGTGATTAACGATAATTTCCTGTCATTTTGGTTCCGGTTTATTTACAAGTACAGTCATATTGTAGAAATCGGGCAGTTTGGCGAGTTGAGGAAAATCATTGAGTGCGATTACGCCACTTTTAGCGGCAAGGTGTTGGAGAAATATTTCCGTGAAAAACTGATTGAACAGGACGGAATAACCAAAATCGGCAGTTATTGGGACAAAACCGGCGAAAACGAAATAGATTTGATTGCGCTGAACGAAACCGAAAAAAAAGCGCAAATCATAGAAATAAAGCGTAATGAAAAGCATATTCGCTATAATCCGTTACGGAAAAAAGCAGCCGTAATGCTTGCAAAAACAGGCGGATTAAAGGACTGTGAAATTCAATACAAAGGATTGTCAATGACAGATATGTAGTCTTTGCTTTTAAGTGACTTTGTTGCAACGAAGAAACAATAGCATAAAAAAGATTATTGGTGTATTTTTGTATTTGCAAACTCAAAAAAGTAGATACATGAGTAACCCCACCAATAATCTCGGTCAAAGATAAATATAAAACAGGTATTGTTAAATTAATATAGATGTTTCGTTATTAAGTTTCATCATCAGTAAATTTAGGGACAATACAATCATACAGTCCGCTTTACTGTAACATTTCGTTTTTCTGTGAAATCCTGCCAAATAATGTCTTATACGACTGTTATAACCTTCTACGGTAAATGTTTCGGCCTTTGTTTGAAGATGTTTATCCGACGGAATAAATTCTTCATAACTTTTCCAATGGTCAGAAGCAAAATATCTTACAGTCAATTCTTTGATTTTATCCCGCAATGGTAATTCCGTTTTTGTTGACCGATCCCCACCGACAAAAGAGAGATACCTTTTTCCATATCTGTCAACAGCAATCCATATCCATCCGCAGTTTTTTTTTACCTGCACAAGTGTGCATTTCATCCAATTCTACAATGGATACACCGCCATTCCTGCCGGGTAATTCCGTATTTTTACCCCAATTCTTAACCCGTTGAAAAACCGTGCCGTAACTTATTTTCAAAATACGACCTGCGGATCTGAAGCCCAATCCTTCCAAATACATTTCAAAGGCCAGGCGACGGGTTTCCCCTGACTTTACACCGGACTTTTGCACTACCGTATAATGGTAGCCGCAATCCTTACATTTGTATCTTTGCCGACCTTTTATTACA
>JAITCT010000149.1 GCA_031282925.1 Dysgonamonadaceae bacterium
CGGGGAATGCGAATATTTTGGCAAACGGCTGCAGGGAAACTGTCAATGGCACAGGTACGGTTTATGTTCAACGCTTTAATCGTTTCCCCGGTATGGAAGAAGAGTTCTGCCAGCAACTCTCCTGTCCGGTGCATCCGGCGATTGAAACGGCTTTTACCCGGCATTTGTGGCATCAATCCGGTAGAACGGACGAAGCTGAGGGCGGTTTCCATATTGCCACCAAAATACACGGCAGCAGGAAGTATAACTGTAATGAGTTCTGCATCAGTTGTTTTACGCTTTACAGGCTCTTTATGTTGCACAGACTTCAAAATATCGTCAAAAAAATGCGTATATTACAACGGTTTTTATAACCATGGTCAATCTGTTTTTTTTGTGCGTGAAATACACATTATTAACGGATTGACTTTTTATTTAGTATTTAAAATGGTAAATAATATTATTAGCAACTTGAATTAATTACATTACATTATTGCCAATATCATTTGTTTCATTACGCCATATTTAATTCGTAATAATATTTAAAATTTTATCTATGTCATTACTACTTAATCTATCATACATAGGCAAACAAATCACATTATCAGCAACTTTTGTCGCTACCGGTAAATTTTCATGCCTTGCCGATTCCAGTCCCCTGTAAGTAGGAAAAGTCCTGATTAAAGGATAAAAATACCTTCGACACAATACATTATTGTCTTTCATCTTAAAATACAGTTTATCGCGAGTCATTCCATATTTTTCGGTATCAACGAATATGGGAAAATAAGAATAATTGTGATGAACGCCTTGTATTTCTTCCATAAAGCTAATACCTTCTACGTTTTTTAACGCCTGTCTGTATTGGTTTGCAATCTGTTGCCTGTGTTCTATGGCCCTGTCCACCTGTTTCAAATTTAAAAGGCCATAGGCAGCACGTACTTCATCCATTTTCCCGTTAATTCCTGGAGCCACTACGGTTGTTTCTCCTGCAAAACCAAAATTTTTCAAATAATCAATCCGTTTTTTAGTCTGTTCATCATGACAGATTAAAGCGCCGCCTTCGATGGTATTATATACTTTGGTGGCATGAAAACTCAAAGTGGACATATCGCCGGCTTCTAAAACCGATTTCCCATTTACCGTTACGCCAAAAACGTGAGCGGCGTCGTATATCACTTTCAGTCCGTACTTGTCTGCTATCTCCTGAATTTGTGCCGTATTACACGGATTCCCATACACATGAACGGGCATGATGGCTGTTGTTCTGGGTGTAATGGCGGCTTCTATTTTATCGGGGTCAATGTTAAACGTTACCGGTTCGATATCCGTAAAAACCGGTTTGATACCGTTCCACCACAGGGAATGGGTGGTTGCCACAAAACTGAAAGGCGTAGTAATTACTTCGCCCGTAATCCGCAAGGCCTGCAAAGCCGTAATCAGAGGCAATGTGCCGTTGGTGAAAAGGCTGAGATACTTAACACCCAGATATTCACACAAAGCCTCTTCTAACTTCTGATGATAGTATCCGTTATTGGTGAGCCATTTCCTGTTCCAAATATCCTCCAGATAAGGAATAAATTCCTCTAATGAAGGAAATAACGGCGATGTAACGGTGATTGTCCGGTTTGTCATTGGATTGAATGATTTTCGTTGGATTCGCAAATACAGTTACTTGTGTATCCGGACGGATTTGGGATATAAAAAAACAGGGAGGCTGCACTGATTTGTTGTGTAACCTCCTTGTTTATATGATAATTTTTTATCGCGCGCGCTATATGCTACGCCTGCTGTGTGTGTGTGTGTGTTTAACAAAATTTGCGGAAAAAACAAATGAATCGGCTTAAAAAAAGTCAAAAAAATCTCATTACGAAAATAATCCATAAAAGGAATCTTATATAACGATAATGTTAAACAGTTATTTTTCATGCGAATTTTATCAGTGAACAGATGAAATAAAAGCTCACCGTAAACCGGAGCAAAAGCAGATAAAAATTTTTATTTTTCACGTTTCATTACAAATTTTTTTCAATTAAACCGGCTGTTCCGGATTACGCCTCCCACGCTAAAGCGCTCGCCCCCAAAACAGCTGCTTCCGCATCATTCAACCGGGAAACAGTAATTTCGGTTTTCCCTTCGTAGATGCTCAATACATTTTTAGCCATTGCTTTTCTCAGAGGGTCCAGCAGGAAGTTGCCCGCATGAGCCAAACCGCCAAACAGAATAATGGCTTTCGGACTGGAAAATGCAATGAAATCGGCAAGGGCGCCGCCCAAAATCCTGCCGGTAAACTCAAATATCTCAACAGCCATCGCATCGCCGGACCTGGCGGCTTCGTACACATTTTTGGAGGTTATCGGACGGGCTGTAATATTTCTCAGCAAGGTTTCCCTTTCGGGGTAGAGTTCCAGAAATTCGCGGGCTGTTCTCGCTACCCCTGTCGCCGAAGCGTAGGTTTCCAGACAGCCGGTGCGTCCGCAGCCGCACAAACGGCCGTTGTGCCGCACTGTCCGTGTGTGGCCTAATTCGCCGGCAAAACCGTCGTGGCCGACAATCAACTGTCCGCCGGCGACAATTCCGCTGCCCAAACCGGTTCCCAAGGTAATCACAATAAAATCTTTCAACCCTTTCGCCGCACCGTAGGTCATTTCGCCCAGAGCGGCAGCATTGGCGTCATTGGTTAACTTGCAGGGTAAGCCTGTTTTCTCCGAAATCATTGCTGCCAAAGGAACAACTGTTGATTTAGCCCACGGAATGTTGGCCGCTTTTTCAACCGTTCCGTCGTTCATATTACCGTTGGGAACGCCCATACCGATTCCCGTAACCTTGCCCGCAAAATTATTTTGCGTTATCAACTCATTGATTGCATTACCCAAAGCCGCCACATAGCTTTCGCCGGTACTGTAATCAACCGTGCCGACAGCACTGCGAACCGGTATATTCCCTCTCCTGTCCACAAGTCCGATAACGGTATTCGTACCGCCCATATCCACTCCTATTGCATAAAGTTTATCCATATTGCTTTTTATTTTTATGGTTTAATATCCTGCAAATTTAGAAAATCTTCCTCACAATCCAATTTTTTTTTATAGTTTTGGGCGCTTAAAAACAAATCTGCAAAAATTATGAGATTAATTATACAGCCCGATTACGGGGCTTTATCACAATGGGCGGCACATTATGTCGCAGTGAAAATCAACAAGGCAAATCCAACGGATGAAAATCCTTTTGTACTGGGACTGCCTACCGGCTCCTCGCCCCTGGGGATGTACAAATGCCTGATTGAATTGAACCGGAAAGGGCTGGTTTCATTCGAACACGTTATCACGTTTAATATGGACGAATACGTCGGTCTTCCCGAAGACCACCCCGAGAGTTACCATTCTTTTATGCGGAACAATTTTTTCAGCCATATTGACATTAGTCCCGAACACGTGAATATCCCGAACGGAAATGCGCCGGACCCGGAACTCGAATGTGAAAATTACGAAATGAAAATCCGGCAAGCCGGCGGAATTGACTTGTTTGTCGGCGGGATAGGGCCCGACGGACACATTGCGTTCAACGAACCCTATTCTTCACTACATTCCGGAACGCGAATCAAAACGTTGACTGCCGGTACGATTATCGCCAATTCCCGCTTTTTCGACAACGATCCGGAAAAAGTTCCCAAAACAGCGCTCACGGTTGGCGTGGAAACCATCATGTCGGCACGGGAAGTTTTGATTCTGGCAAACGGACACAACAAGGC